>JBAYVT010000004.1 GCA_041674405.1 Patescibacteria group bacterium
GATCGAAACTAACATATCGAGCGAAGCCAACTGATTAGATGTAATTTTCTGTAAACCTATCCCCAAAGAAACTAGAGCGACAATCGAGCCGACCCCCATAGCAACGCCCAAAGTAGTCAAAAAAGCCCTAAGCCCTTTGCTTAAAAAATGGATGGAAGATAAGCGCAAGATCTCAAATATTCCCAAATGCCCGGCATGAATTCTCACATTTTTGCTTCGCGGCTGCTCTTCCGGCTTGCCAATATCTGCAACTTTCTGATTGTGCACCTCTTTGATAACCTTCCCGTCTTCCATGTACAGGACCTTGTTCCCTTCATTCACAAAATCCGGATTATGGGTAACCATCACTATGGTCGTTCGCCATTTCTCACTTATCTCTTTTAAGATACTCATGATTTCCTTGCCTGTCGGCACATCCAAGTTGCCTGTCGGCTCGTCAACCAAAAGAATATCTGGATTCGTAATCAGCGCCCTGGCTATGGCAACCCTTTGTTGCTGCCCACCGGAAAGCTGCGAAGGTTTATGGCGAGCGCGATCTTTAAGCCCCAATAAAGACAAGTATTGAATCGCTTTTTTTCTCGCCTTTCTTGATTTTTCCCCTTGAAGCAAAAGCGGCATTGCCACATTATCTCTAGCAGTAAGAGCATCAACTAAATTAAACTGCTGAAAAACCATTCCGATTTTTTGGCCTCGGAATTTTGCTTGGTTTTTGGGCTTTAGCGCATTAATATTTATACCTTCAAGAAAGATCTTCCCATCTGTGGGCCTTTCTAGCCCAGCGAGAAGCGAAAGTAAAGTTGTCTTACCACATCCTGACGGGCCGTACACAACAACGAACTCACCTCGATATATATCCAGGTTTATCTGTTTTAGGGCGGGTACGTTAATACGCCCAACCCGATAAGATTTATTTATGCCTTCCGCAGTTATTTCTGGTCTGTCCATTTTGAATCCGCCTCTAATTCTTCTTCGTACTTGCTCAGATGGACAACTTCCCATAACGCTTCAAAAACTGCGATGCAAGTTGCTAGTATTATCAAAGCTGTAATAAAAATTGCCCCAGAAATTAATGCTTTTCGCTCAAGTCCGCCATCGGCATAAATTACCAGAACATAAATTCCGGCACCGACAAGACCAGTGGAAAAAATAATCCCCAGCGAAAGGATAAGGACTGCTCCAATTTTAATCAACGAATTTCTCATGACTATATAGACTCAATTACCTCTATTCACAAGATCCTTCGACTTCGCTCAGGATGACACTTCTGTGTCAATTTATGGACTTTCGACTTTATGGACTCAATAGACTTTATGGACTTTACAGACTATCTTATCCCCTCATCCACTTATCAAATCCCGATAGTGCATCTTGCAACGCTTTAACTATTATCTCGAATAATGACATATCGGTTGGGGCGTTTTCAGCCACAAATTTTTGGATAGCTGATGTAGTAACATTTTCTCCTGATTTATCGATAGTTTTAAGCTCAAAGCTGTAGTTCCTGGTAGGCTTTAGGTTTTCGATAAGAATTGTGTGTGACTGATTTAGAGCCTCATCAAGCGGCGTTTGCAAATTTAGACTTTCTCCCTCTCCGTATAGGACCTGTGATTTGGCTAATTTGTCAGTTTTGAACGTCACAATAACCGAAGCATTGTCCTTACTGACAGCGCCGGATTCAATCTTGATTGCTGAAATTACGCTCTTACCCGAAAGTTCATCGCTTGACACTCCGGTAAGTTCTCCGACTTTGTAAGTATAATTTGCATTGGTTTTTGCCGAAAAATCCAGATAAAAATTCTGGTCTGTCTCCCCGATTGTCACAAAGCTGCCCCCATCTTCTGACCTCTGAATACTGACATTGCCTTTGCCCTTCGGCCAATACAGCGCATAGGAAGGCTTTGTTGGGGTTGAAATATTTGAAACAAATAAAGTATCCAGGGAAGACATGGCGTTATCTGCCGCATAAACCATGTCGTGGTTTGCCGAAAAAAGATTTCTGACTGAACTCCAGATACGGCTGAATGAATTTGAAAGGGTTTCTGCGATTAAATCAAGAATCGATTTTTGCTTTACTTTGCTTCCAGTGGTAAACGTCTGGTCAGAAGAAAAGATCTCATTGCCTCGCTTATCCTTAGAAATCACCCTGAAATGATAGGTAGTTGCCGGATTCAAATCTGGCAAGATAACCGTATGCGAAGAATTTAAACCGGTGTCGATGTCGGTTTTTCTATCGTAATTTGCGCTTGTGCCGAATTCAACCTGCGAGGTGGCAGGCACGCTTGTTGACCAAGTGGCTTTCGCCTGAGTTTTGTCCGATATAACTCCTGAAGGCTCTACTTTGATATCAGAAATTTCAAGTTTGCCCTCGCCAATTATTGCATCGGGTAAAATGATTGTGGTATCCCCGGCTTTTTGGCTTGTAGTACGGGTAATATCCGTATCGGCAAGCGTTGCCGCGACCTCGGGTGTTATATTGCCGGCTAAATCAACTGCTTTGATGCTATATGAAGTTTTTAAATTTGCCTGCGACAAATCAAGATAGAACGAATATCCGGTTTTCGGATCGCTAACTATACCCCCGGTTATTCCATTCGGGCCGACATTTAAGGCAGATCCGTTTTTAGAAACCACATATCCTTTGAGGCCCGAGATTGCATCAGTTGATGATTTCCAAGCGATCGCTGCAGCAAAAATATTATCAGCCCTGTCTGAAACATCGTACATTACGGCATCTTCCGGTCTTCCCGGTGCAGTCGTGTCGATTGCAATTATATATTCGTCTGACGAGGCGCTGATATTTTCCATTTTGTCAGAAGCGCTAACGCGCACAAAATAGGTGCCGTCAACCCCGAATTCATATGCAAATGAAGTTGTTCCCGCATCAATTTCTGCTTCCGAAACAACATCATTTCTTCCCGATGCAGAGCCGATATTTATGATGTAGTTCTTAAGGCCAGAATTTATATCTTCAGACGCAGACCAGTTAAATGTCAATTTTCTGGCTGTGGCAACAATATTTCCGTTAATGTTTTGGGTCGTCTCTGTGACGCCTGGCTTTCCTGGCGTAGTCGGATTATCCGAATCAGCACGTGCAGTCACTTCGTTCGACACGCCGCTTTCGTTGCCGACCCCATCCAGTGCCGTTACTTTGTAATAATAATCTATGTTGTTAGTCGCATCAGGATCAACATATGTTGCTCCGCCTCCATAAATTTCAAATGTTTTGTTCGCAGAACCAAGATCAAATCCGGCCGCTGCTCCGCGATACACTTTAATTTTCAAAAGATCAGAATCAGAAGGATTAGTCCAGGAAAGAGAAATGGTGTGATTACCGGCTTGTGCAGAAAGAGCTGTTGGGTCAGCCGGAGCGGCGCGATCTAGTGTGATTGATTGCGAATAGGTAGCCGACTCGTTGCCGTACTGGTCTTTGTATTTGAGACATATTGTGTAGGCGGCATCGACATCAGGCAGCGCCAGGCCGATACTAGAAGCAACACCGATGTAATCGCTGTCCGAAAAATCAGAATTAGTCGAAGCAATTACCTGTGTAGCAGTGCCGTAAGTCAAATTTAGTGATAAATCGCGAGAATTCGTCGTTGATCCTTGCGCAATCGCAAACGAGCCTGACGGTGCGGGATTATCGTTAATGATCGTAAATGTGAGCGTGCTGGTCGCGCCAATAGAGGTATTTACAGGATTGGAAAGTGTGAAGACGATAGTTTTGTTCGAGCCCACAAGGTGATTGTTGATCAGCGTCAAATTAACACTAACTCCATTCTGTCCATGGGCAATACTCGCAGTACCATTGGTAAAAGTGTAATCGGTATCTTTAACTGCCGTACCACCAGTAGCTGCGTAATCAACAGAGGCGTCTGTGCCGGATATTTCAGAAAGGTTAATTGAAATGTTATTGGATCCAGAAGAAATTGAATTCTGGCTGGTTGCAGCAGCAAATTGCACGCTTGGATATCCAGTAATGGTGTGGACCAAAGCAGACATCGAAGTCTCAGCACCATCATTGTTTTCGGCTTTCATTTGATAAGCATACTCCGTACCAGCGGTAAGGCCGGAATTAGTAAAGCCCGAAGCCCCACCCCAGTCCGAATATGTTTGCCAATCAGCATCGTTTTGCAGGCTTCCATCAGCATGTTTGACATACTTTCCAAGAGTCTCATTATATATTGCATATCTGGTGCCAGCCGGATTGGAATTTTGATTTATGAAAATTTTAATCGCACTAGCTGAAACGGCAGAGGCATCTGGGGCTCCAGGCACATTTGCCAAGGTATATTTCGAAGCAGCCAAAGATGGGGCTGCCAAAACACCATCGCCGTTTCTTGCCCTAACCACATAGCTATAAGAAGTGTTGCTGGATAGTCCAATATTGGCTATTCCAGAATCTCCGCCCCAACCTTCTCTTGTTTGCCACGTTGCAAAGGCGCTCAATGTACCATCGGCTTTAAGATATTGTCCAGCGGCTGAGTTATAGATAATAAATTCGGTACTAGCCGGATTTGAATTTGCATTTATTATTATTGTTAAAGAGCTAGAAGAAGTTGCATTGACGGTTGGCGAAATTGAAGCATTAGCTGGCGAATAAACATTGGCAGTACTCGAGAAATCAGTGGTAATCATGTCGCCATTTTCGGCTTTGACCTTATATGTGTATGAGACATTCGGGCTAAGACCAACATTTATAAATCCGCTTGCACCACCCCAATCGGCATAGAGTTGCCAGTCTGGGTCATCTTGGAGCGTTCCATCAGCGTGTTTGACATATTTGCCGGCAGTATCATTGAAAATTGCATAACGAGTATTGGCATCAGGATTGCTATTTTTGTTAATAACAATCTTAATGCCGGAAGCGGTCGCCGACACTGTCGGGGCACCAGGAATATTGGCCAGTGTATAAACCGTCTTTTGATTAGAATCGTTTGAGCCATAATCATTGAATACATTTGCGTGGCGGGTATAGGAAGTATTGGCCGAAAGCCCGGTTTCATTCCAGCCTGTTGAATCAGCAGCTAAATCATGCAAGTCTGTGTGGTCGGTGTCTTCTACTTTCCAGCCAGTCTCTCCCGAGACATTACTCCAGCTCCAATTAACTTGTGAAGCTGATGCAGCCGTGCCATTAAAATCGTTGGGTGCAATTGGCGCAACACAGGCGCCGGTTGCGAAGTTTGAAATTGCAGACCAGCCTCCTGTACCATTTGCATCAGAGGTAGATGATACTTTCCAATAATATGTCGTCACGTCAACCAGGTCAGATAGGCCATGTTGGGTATCTGTAATATTTGATGTTGTACCAAGATTTGTTGCATTCGTATCCGTACCATAAGAAAAATTATAACTATTGGCGCCGCTTGCAGCAGCCCATGAAGCCAAAGCAGTGGTTGAACAAATATTGGATACTTGCCTGTTGGTAGGAGGTCCGGGAGGAGTAACATCAGCTCCGGCAATTGAATAAGACGTTTCTGTGCCATCGCCATTTTTGGCTTTAATCTTAAACCAATATTGAGTATTCCAAGGCTTTCCGAACAAATTATAAGTCGTCTCTGTCTGCCAAGCCATATCCACCGGATCTTGATAATCAGTTCCGTTGGCAGAATATTGAATCCAATAATTTGTGCCTTCGGGATTATTATTTGGGTTAATCGTCACATCGAAGTGATAACCATACGCGAGGACATAGTCCCCCGATACAGTCGGCGCAGACGGTGTATTTGCCAAAGTATACTTCGGCGCTGAATACGCTGGGTCGGAATCGCTGCCTGATCCGGCGGCAATTATCTTGGCACAATACTGTGTGTTGATACTTTTTCCGGTCACAGACTGCAAAGTTGCGCCGGCGGCCGCTGTGTAGTCGGGCGTATCAGGATAAGTTGCAAGCGAGCAGTCAGCATTGGAATTGGTCGAAATATAGACTTTGAATCCGGTCTCATCTGAGGAGTTATCGGTCCAAGTAGCATCAAACGAGGTAGAATCGATATTACCGATGGCCGCATCCGTCGGAGCGTTGGGCTTGCAGACAGCGCTTGAACTTATCAACCAGCCAACATTGCCAGAGCCGGTTGAATATGTCGCACAGAAAGAAGCACCAGTATTTGTCGATTTTGACACATCAACATAAGTGACTGCAGTAATCGTCGTCGGGTTAAATGCCCAGTTGGTTGTGCTGGATGGTGCTAGTATAATCGGATGGTTAGCTGCACCAGCAATGTTTACCTTATCAAAGTCGTAAGTAGAGCCGGAATGGAAAGTCAATTTTGATGATTGGGTCGTGTCTGTAAACGTGCCGTTAACAGTCGCGGAATCAGCAAATACTACGCCAGAAGCTGACGCATTGGTTGAAGTCAAATTATTGAATTCTTGAATAGAGGTCCCATTTGATGAAGTAATCGTCTGAGTGTTCGAACCATTCAGGGTCACCACTTGTGTGCCAGTGCCAGGCGTTACCGCAATTCCGGCAAAATTGATATTCCCGCCAACAGAAATTGAACCTGTGCCGAAGTCGATGGCATTGCCTGATAGGGTCCCACTCTGGCGTAAATCTCCTGCATCAGTATGAGAACCAGACTTAAGCAATATTACTCCGCCGTAGTTATTGCCACCAAGACCAGCATATAAACCATTAGAGGAAAGATTTACTCCATTCGTATCTAAAGTAGTGGTTTTATTAGAAGTTGCACCCGAAGCACTAATATAGCCAGTGGTAGTAATACCCGAAGAAAGTGTAAATGTCACATTGTTAGTTTTGCCTACGTACTGCACATTCATATTGCCAAAATTGTATCCGGCAATTGTAATATCCGAATTGGGATAATATTTAAGAAATCCACCACCAGACCAAGTAACCCCTGTGTTTACTAAAGGATCACCATCAGACTTGCCCAAATCTAAATAATGTCCTGATGACAGAACTCCTCCAGAATAGACATATAAAAAGTTACCAACATAAATTGATGTATCTAAGGTGGTAGTCTGTCCATTGTGAGCACACTTTAAATTATAGAAATCATAAGAAACTCCCGAAACTACCGCAAGTGCTTTCACACTTCCTGTCCCAGTCAAATCAACAGTAGAAGTGCCTGATGTTTCCGTAATATTCGTTCCGCTTGAATCCCAATTGCCTGAGACAGTCCAAGTGCCGGAGCCGTATTGAAGAACTCGGGTTGTGGAGCCGGAGGCAGTCATATTTGCGCAGAAAATATTGTGTGTATCAGCATTAAATGTGCCTTTGGTCAACGTGAAATCACTATTGGCGACAATATCGCCAGCTGCGGTGTAAGTCCCCGTTCCATTGAAAGTTAGTTTGTAATAAGTTGTCGCAGTGATAGTCGGCGTGCCTGCACCCCGGTATGTTATGGTCGAAGTCGAAGACGTGAAGGTGTCGTTGATGACCAAAGGCGTACCTCCGCCCCAAATTTCTATCGTTTTGTTTGAGGCGTCAAAATTACCAGCCGTAATTGTAAGCGTTGAACCCACAGTTATATCGCCCGCAGCGGTAAAGGTAGTGCCAGCTTGGTTGAAGAAGAGGTTGTAATAGCTGGCGGCAGCGACAGTCGTAGGACCCGATCCGGTGTATCTGACATTAGAAGTGAATGGATCAAACGTTCCATTAATTACAAGCGGCGTGCCAGATCCAGATAGGTAAAGATTGGTATTGCCCACATTGAAGGTGCCCGCGTTAACTGTCAAAACGTTGGAGACGGTGTTGTTGCCGACTTCTGTAAAGGTTGTCCCTGTGTGGTTGATATATAGGTTGTAATAAGTTGTTCCTTTTACATTTGTCGCTGATGTGCCCTCATAAGAAATGGTTGAAGTAGATGGTGTAAATGTACCAGTATTAATAAATGGTGTGCCAGAACCAGTGAGGTGAATAGTCTTGTTAGAAGCATTAAATGTACCAGCATTGTTAGTGAAAACAGATGAAACTGTAATATCGCCGGCAGCAGTGAATGTAGTACTAGTATGATCTAGATAAAGATTGTTATAAGTCGTACCAGCAATATTTGTGGCGGAGGAGCCGGTATATTTGAAAGTTGAAGTCGAAGCGGTAAGCGCCCCGCCCGGAGCAGTTGCCGTACCCAGTGAATAGAAGGAAGCTGGAGCGTTTTGGCTGTTATAATCGGTGGTAACCCAAGGCTGAGTCCAAGCGACGCCATTGCCGACTCTTAACTCATCGAAGTAGGCATTTGCGTACGACGGACCGGCATAGAGGTTTGCCCCCAAGCGCAATGATCCAGTCAAGACAGGTGCCGACGCGGATGTATTTTGCCCGACCTGAGTGGCACCGACATAAATCGTCCAGACACCACCGGAAGTTCGAGTTATGGTAAGCTTTTTCCAGCCGAGCGTTGTTATCGAGCCGGCTGGAGCTGTTACTACGCTTCCGGCGACATATGGAATATCGACATTGATCGAACCGTTAGTGTTGATAGTGGCAAATATCTGGCCTCCACTAAAACCACCCGGCCCCCTGCCGATGAAAGTGCTTACACTGCTCAATGAATTGAGATATGTCCAAGTGCCCCATGATGCAGTCGCGCTATCGAGCCCGACCGGAGAGGTCTTGGTGAAGTAGGCCGAACTGCCGTCGAGCATCATGCTTTTGCCCACTGTCCCGTTTGCGCTATATGTGACGCTTCCGCTTGGTGTCAGATCATTGATATTTGATGTGGAGTCTGTCGCATTACCGGAAGCCTGATTCATATGCCAGACACCGGCGAAGCCATTGCTCCAGACCGCCTGCTGGTCGGCGGCGGAGGGCATAGTCGCCGAAGAGTTGCCCCAATAGAGATAAAAAGTGGAATCAGCGTCACTGCTTAAAGAAGGAGCCTTAAACCAAACTTCCATCGTGTGTCCAGTGGTATCAACGCTTACGACTTGGTTTTTCAGGACAGTGGTTGCATTGGAGTCGGTAACGCGGATATCTTTTCCGTCAGAGGCGACCTGCGACCAGAAATCAGCAGGAATGTTGGCCTCAGTCAAAAGTACCGGAAAATCGCTTACTCCACCCGTGCCGATTTTGGTGTGGTCAATTGTAATAGTGGAGCGATGGCCCCAGCCGGTCAGCCAAGCGCCGGTAGCGCCCGGAGTAATCACAAATGGCGTTCCACTTCCGGTTAAATTAATTGTCTTATCCGCAGCATCAAATGTTCCGGCATTAATGGTAAAAACATTTGAAACTGTAATATCGCCAGCTGCTACATATGTTTCAACCGCTTGGTTAATGTATAAATTGTAATAGGTTGCTGAAGTTACACTTGTGTTACCCGAGGCATTTCCTGTATAGCTGATTGTCGAGGTAGACGGAGTAAACGAGCCGTTCAAAACGAAGGGGGCACCAGTTGAGCCAGCTAAGGTAATTGTTTTATTTGAAGCATCGAATGTGCCGGCATTAACTGTTAGAACATTATAAACTACAAAATTTGCCGCTGCCGTAAAGGTTGTATTGCTATGATCGAGGTAAAGGTTGTGATAATAAACCCCGGCAACATTAGTTGCAGCTGCACCTGTATACTTGACAGTAGATGTGGAACGATGAAAAGAGGCGATTGATGATACAAGAGGTGTACCCGATCCGGATAAAGTAATAGTATAACTAGACGCATCAAAAATGCCTGTATTTACAGTTAGCACCGAGGAAACCGTTATGTCGCCAGCTGCCGTAAAGGTTGTGTCGGCGTAATTGAAATACAGATTGTTGTAGGTAGTAGAAGCAACATTCGTGGCCAATGTACCCTCGTAAGAGATGGTCGAGGTCGCGGGCGTAAAGGTACCGGTCACAACGAATGGAGTAGTTGAGCCGGTGAGGTGGAGTGTTCTTGACGACGCACTAAATGCTCCGGCATTAATTGTTAACACACCACTAACCGTAATATCACCAGCGGCAGTAAAGGTAGTGCCGGTATGATCTGCAGCATAAAGGTTGTAATAACTTAAGGCATTTACATTGGTAGCGTTTGCTCCCTGAAACTTAACTGTCGACGTGCCGATCGTAAAGGTCCCTGCAATAGAGAGTGGATCTCCAGAACCTGTCAAAACAAGGGTTGTGCCGTCAAGATTAACTGTGGCCGTCGCTGGAATGACTAGATTGGGAGTTGTCGAAGTAATGCCCGCCCCCGAGTTGGGCCGCCAAGCGTTTCCGGCAAGGACATAAAGTTTTTGGTCAGTATCGGTTTGTGTTGCGCCGGTTGGAAGGGTTAGGTCCCCCGTACCAGTATTAACCTCAAAGAAAATGTCTTCATCGGAAGAAACCGAATTGTCGTATTTGGAAATATCAGTATTGGAAAGTGTTTGATTGTCGGCTGAACCGATGGATAAATGTTTTTCATAAAGTGCTATGCCGGATACATCACCGGAGACATATTTTGTAACCGCATTTGCTTCATTGGCATCGGCCACGCCATCAACAAAAACCGTGATCGTATCTCCAGCTGAAGGCTGGGTGACATTTGAGATTGACCAGGACCCTCCCGAAGTTGTACCAGTAGCCGCATCGAGGCTCCCATTGATTGCCACTTTGACCGTTTCACTATCGCCGCAGTTGGTTGACTCATCATACTGTTTGCAGGTGCCGGAAATGGTGATACCCCCGGCGGGTACTGAATAAAAGGTTGAGGCGGAACTCTGATTATTAAATTCAGTTTGAATCCAGGGCTGAGTACGAATAGTTGAAGAAGCGGTAAAATTTTCAAACTTTGCGCCTGTTTGCGATCCTCCCCAACTATTGTGTGCCCTCTGCCCTATGCCCACGTCTATCGCTCCTGTTGCATTTGGATCTCCATTCACCGTTGGATGGGCAACGTCTGAGCCATCGATATAGAACTTCATCGAATTCCCTGAAGGCGAGAAAGTGAGAGAAACAAAATGCCAACCCGTTGTAAGGACATTCCCAGCACCTACCCATCCGTTAACATTGTCGTAATAAGAAATTTCAGCATTGTTATAGTCCCACTCATACGAAACGGTGGAATCATTCGAATATCGACTAATAATTTGGTGGATGCCGTCTGAAACACTTGGAAAATAAACCATTCCTTCAAAGGTTTTGTCTTGAGCGTTAAGATTAAGCGAATCACTGCTGCCGACATTAATTGTTTGACCTGCGGTATATTGCTGCGACTTTCCGTAAAGGCCGTCGGCTTGAACAGGAGTATTTGCGCCCGATTTGCTACCTGTGTTGCCGTTTCCGCTTGAATCAGAAATAGTTGAAGTCGTCACATCGTTCATGTGCCAGACACCGGCATAACCGTTTGACCATACTCCCTGTTTCCAGGAGGCTGGCGGGGCAACCGCCCCAGTATTACCCCAGTAAAGCTTAAAAACAGTATCGCTATCGCTCGAAAGACCGTCAGCCTTGAACCAGAGTTCCATTTTTTTGTTACCCGTATCAAGAGAAACTAGCTCGTGATTCATTAGTAAGGTATCGTCGTGGTTCATTATCCTGATATCTTTGCCATCGGCCGCGACCTGGCTCCAAAACAAAGCCGGGATATTGGCCTCGGTGACAAGAACGGGGAAGTCGGCAACTCCGCCTGTACCAACCTTCGTGTGGTCAATCGTAATCGTGGTGTTATAATCCCAACTAGTCGGAGGAATGGGTATGGCTGTAAAGTCTTTTCCTGTGAGATCAGCTCCGGAAACCGTCGCACTCAAAGTTGCCGGGGTAAATGTGTAAGCTGTCTTGGTTGGGGTCAAAGTGTAGGTTCCATCGGGTACACCTGTAATCGTATAAGCTCCATTTTCGTCAGTATCATCGGATCTGGTACCATCAGACACAGTAACGCCAGAAATGCCAGTGCTAGACCAGTCGAGTATTGTGCCTGAGATGCTGTACGATGGCTCCTCGGCAACTGCAAAATCGGTGTCGGGCACATCTGATCCGCTCAATGCAACGTCGGTACTGGTGGGCGAGAATGTTAGCCCTTCTATGGTTGGAGTGACAGTCCATGTCATACCGCTAAGCAAAGGCGGACTCGTGTAATTACCGCCGCCATCGGCAGTAACATGAATTGTGGTTTGGCCAGAAGCGCTGAAAGCCACATCTGCCCCCGCTGCCTGGCTTGACGCTAGATATCTGACAATTACTATACCTGAGCCACCGTGCCCGCCAGCATAACTGCCCGAGTCAGCACCTGAACCACCGCCTCCGCCGCCAGTATTTGCCGTTCCGTCGGTTCCGTTTTGAGCCGATATGCTCCCGGCTCCGCCACCACCTTTTCCTCCAGCTTTGGCACTTCCACCACGATCTGTCCTCGCTCCTCCTCCGCCACCTCCGGCGATCCATCTTGTTCCTGAAATATCAACGCCGGCATTAGCTGCTGTGAGCAAGCTTGAATATGTTGACAAGCCATCTCCGCCAGCACCGGCAGTATCTCCAGATGCATTTCCTCCTACAGCGCCTGCGCCACCTCCTCCTGCTCCTCCCCAACCATATGCCGATGTTTCATCACCTCCATCATTACCTTGGTTTGCAGTACCAGAACCACCACTACCATAAGTAGTACCATCACTAGCGCTTCCGCCACCGCCACTACCACCATTACTACCTGCTGTTCCAGAATACGGCCAAGTACTAGTTGTTCTTGATCCACCACCGCCACCACCTACAGCCGTCAAGGTGTCGACGACAGAATTTTCGCCACTTTCCCCAGGAAGTCCTCCTCCCGCTTGCGCATTCCCGGCTCCTCCCAAACCGACAGTAACTGGATATGATCCAGCTGAAAATGAATGGGAGCTTTCATGCAATAATCCTCCAGCACCACCGCCACCAGCGAAATATCCGCCGCCGCCGCCGCCAGCCACTAAGAGAACCTCTGCTTCTGCGGCTTCGGAGACGACAAGCGTGTCATCGGATTTAAAGGTGCGGATAGTGTATGCACCATCATAGATAACTGTTCCGCCACTCATAGGATCGGATCCTGCAGCAACGGTTCCGCTAATAATGTTAGCTGCTACTGCAGTGGAATCTTGCCCTGTTACATTTGCATTGGTGATAGAAATATCTGATATGGTAGCGGGGGTAAAGCCATAATTAGTCTTGCTGAAAGCGAGATTATAGGTGCCAGGAACTAATGGTGTCGTGGTAAATGTGCCGTTAGCGGCCGTAGTGGCAGTTGCGCTTGAGGTGCCAGTAACCGAAACCGTAACTCCCGACAATCCGTTGCCACCGTAGGTAACGGTTCCTGATATAGTCCATCCATCTGGATCCCCATCAGTGACAGTTGGGGCTGGGGCAGCTGCTAGTGCCCATGTGCCCTGATCTGGAGTGGCAGCATTGGCATCTTTATAAACATCTGTCATCGTCATTGGATCTTGTATATACCAGTCGCTACCGCTCTGGTAGAGCATGCCCATATAGTCCGTTTTCATATATTGGCCAGGACCGACAGAATCATACTGTCCGTTAAAATTTGTATTCCCTGCGCCGGCGACCAAATAGCCAGTACCACTAACTGTTACCGAAGTTGGTGCCGGGCTATCGCTTCCTGCAATTACCCAAGTACCAAGTGGCGAAGATGAGTTATTCGTATAAGTTCCCAATGTACCAGGCCCACCCATGTTGTAATAGATCGAATATGTTCCCGTCCAGTTAGCATCTCCAAGTTCCCAGTAAGAATTAGAAGCATTATAATAGTACGCTATGCCATTCGAATTCATGCCTGTCATATTAGCATCAAAAACATAATTCCCATTTGCCGCGCTAATCCCTGCGCCGCTGACGACATAAAGCGATGATTTTCTGGTAACAGTCGGCGCGCTACCGGGACTGTTGGCAGTCCAGCTACCATCTTGGGGATTTGCTGAATTTGTATAATACAGCATGTACATCCCATTAGGATCCATAACTTGCCATTGGCCGTAATTTTGAAGCACAAAGTTACTACTATTCATGTAGTAGCCGCCTCTGTCTGTGTATGTCCCATTTACCTCCGAGTATCCCGCACCTGAAGCAACATAGTCTGATCCATTAAGAGTAAAGGTCGGTGCTGTGCCCCAATAAGAACTCCATGATCCGACAGGAGTGTCACCGGTTGTTGTGAACATTTTTAGGCCTGATTGTTCGGAAAGAACCCAGTCACTGCCTGATTTGGTTATAGTACCCTGGCCCATCATGCCAGACATTGTATAAGGACCATCGTCTGTGCCATAATAAAAACCATCCAAATTCATGGTTCCGGAAATCGAGTAAAGGTGGTTTGTCGCTGCCTTCACCGGCTTAGGCGCAATAGAATTATAGCCCCACAAGCCAATCCCAAATGAGAAAAATAACAAAAATAAATAATGAGCCCACTTTGCCCCGCTCCACAAATGCCATCTGTAATACCATTGAAACTTCATCCGGCAAAAATTGTGTGCAGGTTCTAAGTGCGGGATTAATGTTCTCGTACTTTTTTGAATTTTCATAATTTCATCATCCAATTCCATGATTGTCATTCCGCAACGCTTGCTCCGATATTTTAATATTTTTGATCGCAGCAAAATCTCTCATTTTATTTTGCACAACAAAATAATGGGCGTGAAATACGCTTTTCCCAAAATAAGTAAATTGTATTCGGATTTACTATCACCGCCCCTCGCAAAATTGCACTCGATAACACACAAGAAAAGTGAGAAACTCGCTTTAGAACTCGATGGACTCCCTCCATCATGTTTTCATTATATAGTATGCCCAGCTATTGGACAACCAATATTATCAAGATTTTATTCAAAAAATTATCTGTAGCGCAACAAAATTGGCAAGAGCAATAAAAACACTTTTAAAAAGCGGAAAACAAGAAATAAGCAAATCTCTTCGAAAATTATTTCAATGAAATAGACACATCGCCCGTATTGATGTTCCCGGTAGAGTTGTTAAATAAAATCGTATTTGAACCAGTGTTCACATTCACACTGACATTCTGGTTTGAATATATTTTTTTGGTGACTTGCGTAAAAATTGCATCGGAAACATAGACAGTCGCTTTGTTTATATTGACTGAATTTGGCCCTGTTAAATCATTTTTGAATGTAAAAGTATTGCCTGGAGCATCGCGATCAATGACTATAAGTTCACGCGCATAAACCTGCGCCGGTAGGAAATCTTGGAAGTGGTGATGTTTTCTCATCAACCCCTGGTCCTGGAAAAAAACGGCGTTTGTGTCGATTACAATCAGATTTTCCAAATTTGTTTTCATTTGAATATCACAGCCGTCTCTGTGGCAATGGCTGTGAATCCGAGTTTTGACATCCGAACTGGCAGCATATGCGTTTGGCATAGCCACCACTATCAATACCAGAGTGACAAAAGTAGCCAGAACAACTCTCGCTATTTTCTGTAAATAAACCATTCGGTTCACCTCCTTCCGTAGCAAAAATAAAAAACGCCATAAGTTTACCCGACGGCGCTCAATATTCCTATGGATTTATTTACTATCTCAACCTTTTAATCTTGAATGCAAGTTCGAGGATTTTAAGATTTTGGGTGTATTTTTGACTTTTGTCCGCCAGCTAGCGGATTGACTTTTGAGCTATCCGCGCGTATACACTTCTGCGTGGTTTGATACCCCAAAAGACTTTCCGAGATATTCGTTTAGGGCAAGCATCGCTTCATCGTATTTTTTGACTCTAAGCTGGCTTTTGTGAGAGCGCGCAGCCTCTTTTTTTATTTCGATATACTGGTCTATTGGAAAAATAATATTGGGCTTGCCAATTCCCCACACACTGTAATACCACACTTCCGGCTTTTCCTTAAGCTTGGAATAAGCGGTAAAAAAATGTTTATGGATCACCACGTGATCCGGGTGCCAATCTGATTTATCCGGCACCAAAATTAAATCAATTGGGCGGGTTGCAATTTCCTCAAGTATCCGAACCCAAAGATCAGAATTTGCCGGGGAATCATCTTTAAGCCGAAGAAAGTTTACTTCGGAGTGCCCGAGCACCCGCACCGCTGAAACGGCTTCTTTTTCGCGGGCATCAATCAATGATTCATCTCGCGAGCCAATCTTGTTTCCTTTTGCGCCATCAAAAAAATAGAGGGTTTTAATTTTCGCCCCACCCTGTATTAGGTGTGCAAGCAACCCTCCGCAGCTAAAAACATCATCATCGGGATGAGGAGAGAGCACAAGAACATGGCCTGCTATCACATGGTCAACTACTTTTGCAGAAAGCCATGACCTCGCAGCAGAATGAACTAGGTCTTCTTCTTTTTTATGGTGAACATGAAACATGGCAACCCAAGAATTACGAATTAAGAATTACGAATTAAGGTTTTGGATTTTTTTATTAATCCATTTGTCATTTTACTTAACTCGACTGTTTTTAACGCCAATCCTTTAAAGCAAATGTCAGTAATAAAATTGACATCTTTAGCAATAATTAATTGGTTTTGTACTTCAGTCAAAGATCCCAAGGAAATCGAATAAAAGTTTGCTTTATCCTTTGATTCTTAATTCTTGCTTCTTGATTCATCTTGACTGATTTATGATACTTGATTCTTAAAATATGCGGAGGAAGATTTAAAATTTATCTCTAGCTAACTTTTGGTACACTTCTTCAATTTGTCCAACGACTATCCTCCAGTCATATTTTTTTGCCGTTTCCTTCCCTTCTCGAGCTAGCTTCGCAGCTAACGCCGGATGTCCGATAATTTCAATTACTGCCTGCGCAATTTGGCTTGGGCTTTCTGCTTTAATCATTATCCCGTTTTTTCGGTCGGATACGATGTCAGCAATTCCACCCACTTTTGTTGCGATGACTGGCACTCCTGTGCTCATGGCCTCCAAAACAACAATGCCAAATGTTTCTGAGATTGACGGCAAAACAAAAACATTCCATCTTTTCATATATTTTGTTGGATTGTCGATCCTACCAAGCAAAGTCACGTGTTTTTGTAATTTGGCATTTGTAATTTGTAATTTGAGCGCCTCACGCTCTTCGCCCTCACCAATAATTTCAAGAGTGGCAAGGGGAAATTTTTTTATTATCTCCGGCATGGCAGCAATCAAATATTCTTGTCCTTTCTGTAAATTCAGGTTTCCGATATTGCCAATAATCGGAGGTTGATGCCCGTGCCTAGCCTGAATGTTGCAAGCTGAGAGCTGCAAGCTTTTAGTGTCGATCCCGTTTGGAACAACCATAACTCTTTTGGCTGGAGCCATCTTATTTTTTATAAGAAAATCCGCAACGGCATTTGAAACTGCAATTATGGCATCCGTTCGATAATTTAAAATACGCAGGGCTCTTTTCTGCAGCCATTCATTGACCCTGTTTTCAAGATGGTATGATTCATTCCAAATATGTTCGGTATATACTTGATATACGCCTTTTGGTGCTGCTCTGCGTCCGATAAAACCCGCTCTCGGCCCGTGCGTATGAACTATCATCGGGCGAAATGGGTTATCGCGAGTCTGAATTTCCGAAAGGATTTTTTCCAACCTGGATTTCGCAGAAAAATCAAACTTTGATCTGAATTTTATTTCGAGAACATGAATGCCATCAATTTCGCGAACCTTTCCTGAAAGAATTCCGGGCGAACATACCAAAAAAGGCTCGAACTTTTTCTGGTCGATATTTTTAAGAAGGCCAAGAACATGGGCTTCCCCGCCCCCAAAACCGCTGTCCGCGATAATCTGTACTACTTTCATGCGTTTATCAACTTCTTTCGCTTCTGTATCGGCGGCCATTTTTTTAACGCGTTCTTTCGAAGTTTCTTTTACCACAATTCTCCAATGCCAAAATAATCTTTGTCTTAGAAAACTTTTATATTGAGATATATTTTGTCGTATACAAAATCACAAAAACCAGCACGTAAATTATTGCCAGAAACACCCCCAGCGAATGATTGAATCTCTTACTGCCAAGCATCAGGTAACCAAGCGATAACCCGAACAAAATTCCAGAAAAACCAATCGTTAGAGTCTCTATCGGGTTTCCCCACATCTGGTTCGCCACTACGTCTAGTACCAACAATAGCAAAGCAAGCAATGACAAAGAAACCGGATTGAACAAAACTCCTAACTCGCTTTTAGAACTAGCCTTAGCCATGTTCCCCTCCAATTATTCGATTAACTATAGACTTCTAATTAATTCTACCGCTTTAGCGATTCGCTTTAAAGATTCCTCTCTTCCAAGCGCAAACATTAACTCGACGGGCGAGGGTGATTTTTCTTCTCCCGACAAAGCTACGCGAACCGGCCAGAAAACATCACCATTGGTCAAATTATTGTCCGAAACAATTGATTCTAACACTCCCTGCAAGCTCTCTGCATCCCATTTACTTTCCGTTTTCAACTTTTCACTTGCCACTTTAAGCGCGGTAGCTGTTTTCTCTTTATCTGATTTTCTAAAAATTAGAAGAGCTGCCTTGTACTCTGGTTCCTTTCGCAATTTCAAAATATATTCCGCCGCATCTCTCAAGGTAACATATCCCCCGCGCCCGATAAGCTCGACTTCACCCGGAATGAGTTCTGCTACACCGAAATCTGCCAAATATTTCGAAATTTGATCTGAATTTTTGAGATTTGAAATTTGAGATTTGAGATATTGAGAATTTATTGAATTTAATTTCTCAATATTGAATATCGCCGGCGCCTTGTTCACATTCTCGATCTTAAATTCTTTTTCAAGTTCAGAAAGTGTGAATATTTCCCGCTCGTCTTTGGGGTTCCAGCCCAGAAGCACCATGAAGTTTACCAGCGCCTCCGGTAAATACCCTTCACCTTTGTAATCAGCGATACTGGTTGCACCGTGGCGTTTCGATAGTTTCTTTTTATCCGGACCGAGGATCATCGACAGGTGTGCGAATTCCGGCGCTTTCCAGCCCAACATTTCATACAAAATTAAATGTTTCGGCGTTGATGATAGCCACTCCTCCGCCCTGATCACATGAGAAATTTCCATTTCATGATCGTCGACAATTGAGGCCAAAT
This sequence comes from Patescibacteria group bacterium, assembly GCA_041674405.1. NCBI lineage: Bacteria > Patescibacteria group bacterium. The sequence continues at coordinate 18,918 of JBAYVT010000004.1, forward strand.
GATAAGTCGGGTAGCCATCAGATTTCAAGAGAATCTGATCATCCATAAGCGATAGATCGAATTCAACTTTCCCTCGAATCAGGTCATTTACAACGACTTTTCCGCTTTGGGGCATCTTCATTCTGATCGTATAGCATCCCTCTTTCATATCTTCGAGCTTGAAATTAGCATCCCTGCAGTATCCTTCGTACTTGGGCGGGCGTTTCTCCTTGATCTGTTTTTCATGATCTTCGGCAAGCTTCTCCTTCGAACAAGTACATATGTAGGCTTTTCCGGCCCGAACAAGATCAAAAGCATGCTTTTTGTAGGTCTCAAGACGCTCGGATTGAATCATAATATTTTTAAGATTGTCAGGCTTGATTCCTAACCACTTCAGAGAATCAATAATGCGCTCGGTTGCTCCTTCAACATATCTTTCTCGATCAGTATCTTCAATGCGTAGAAAAAATTCTCCATCCTGACTCTTGGCGAATAGATACTCAAAAAGAGCTGTTCTTGCAGCACCGATATGCAATTCTCCTGTCGGACTTGGGGCAAATCGAGTTCTTATCATGCCTTAAGATTACCACAAATGTCTTGCCATTGCGAGCAGTCCGCCAGCTGGCGGATGACGAAGCAGCTTTTTAGTATTCATCCTTGTCAAATTGAAGAATCCAGCAATTTGACGATGTAGAAATCACCCCTCCACCGCCGAGATCAGATGCTCAATATGGGGCGGCTCAACACTTTTGTCAACTCCGATCACGTCTATCCTGATTGTGCGGCTCGGATACTTCTGCTCGAGGATTCCGGCCAAATTCCGTAGTTTTTCCTGCTTCGCACGCCTCACCAGGTCTTTAGCCGGACCATATCCTTCCCCCTTCACCGTCTTCACTTCTACAAGAACAACAACTCCGCCGGCTGGCGGATCGAACGCCAATATATCGATTTCTCCGATCGAAAGTTCAATATTCCTGCCCAATATTTTGTATCCAATAGATTCCAGATAATCACACGCCGACTGCTCCCCTTCATCCCCGGTTTGTCTTTTCTTCGATTTACTCATATTTATCTTTCGCAGCTTCCCACAATAGCTCAAATTTTTGCCTTTCAATTTGCGCGATTGCCGGATTCTCGATCACCGTCGCGAATGGCTCCTTTTCCGAGTGAGCAATGAATACTACTTTATTCGGATAGATCTGCGTCTCTACGGCCGGATTAAATTGATCTTTCGGCAAGAATCGAGTTCTTCTCATCTCCGCCCGATCATTTCCCAAAGATTTATAATTTTGCTTATCGTCCGGAAATATCATGCGCAATGAAATTTTTTTCTTAACCCTTTCGGTTACAAAAGCGTCGTTTTCTTCTGGGTTTTGATACCAAAAACCGGGATTTGCTAACACCAACCTTTCCCCGCCCTCAGGCCCTTGAAGTCCCTGATAATATACCTGTCTTACACCCTCTAATCCTTCATACAATGAAATGATCGGTTTAGATGGCGATTTGCTAGTTAATGCATCAAAAAGGGGCAGAGAATCTCGAAATTGATTTTTCTTCTGTTCTAAGGCGGTTACCAAATTTTCTGGGCTGACTACCGAATACATGGTGTGTGTTAGTTCTGCTGTTCTTGACCCGATTCCCTTATCGATGAATCTGTCAAAAATTTGATAGCATGTTGTGCGTTTGATACAAGATTTACGATATATATTCCACATCGAAGATGGCCCAATCTCACAAGAGGCAAGATACACTCGTGCCTCATTTTCTTCAAATCCAAGTAGTTTTAGTTTTTTTACTAAATTCCAGTCTGTCGTCATGTTTTATGACATTGTACCAGCAGAATAAATTTTAATCAAATATGATTCTAAATTCGGGATGTCAAAAAATAATAAATCCCAATATATGTCGTTAATGTTGACAATCAATTATGCTGCTGCTAATTTCTCGACGCGAACCAAGACTGAATCGGGAGGTTGACCAACATGTCCGACCGTAATCTTCTATGTGCCCGAGAGATTCTTGAGAAGATCTATCTTTCACGGTATATCTTTCTCTCTGGTCTTTCAGGGTACGACACCGAAGCACAATCCGCCATTGGCACCTTCGTGGTGCCTACATCCGAGCAACTTCGCTACACAGCCGAACAACTCGGCTATGTCTCCGCCACCGAGCGCCACTCGTGCGTCAATCAGCTCGCATATTCACTCACTGCTCTGCTTGTCCGCGATCATGCCGGGCAATTCGCGTGTTACGATCTCGAGTCATTTCGAGACCTCTCCTCTGGCTTCCAGATGTGGAATACCAAGGAGCACTTCGAGCACAAGAAAGTGCTTCCCCGAGACACGGAGTTCGAGATTAGCATGCACGTGACGCGATCTCGAATCAGCCCTCACGGGCTGAGCGTCGTCGAAGTGGAACTCAACAGGGGCGTCGATGGTTATGTCCATTTCGCCGTACAGGTAGATTAGGAGGTGAGATCAGAAAAACGAGCCTTTAGGGGCTCGTTTTTCATATTTAGATCACATTATTTCAATTTACTCAGCTTTGGTCTCTTCGTCTTCGGCTTCGTCAGCCTTTTCCTCTGTGGGTTCGGCAGCACGCTCGTCTGTGTTTGATCCGGCTTCGACTTCCTCGGCTTCACCATCAGCTTTTCCGCTTCTGGCTGCTAGGGCGCTTTCCGCCTTCTTTGCTAGCTCGGCGTCTTTCTCCGCTTTCTTCGCAGCATCGGCTTCGGCTTGTTTGGCTTTTTCCGCCTCAATTTTGGCTAGCTCTTCCTCGGCTTCTTTCTCTTCCCACATCTTGTACTCGCGGCTTTGTTCTTTCAGGCGGGCATTCTTGCCGGTAAGCTCGCGCATGAAGTAAAGCTTGGCACGACGAACCTTCGAGTGTTTGATTCGCTCTATCTTGATGATTCTTGGCGAATGAAGCGGGAAAACTCGCTCAACACCGATACCAAAAGACTCCTTGCGGACTGTGAAGGTGCCATCAAGGCCTTTTCCGTGCTTCACTGCAATAACAAGGCCCTCAAAGATCTGGACACGCTCTTTGGCGCCTTCTTTGACCTTGAGGTGTACTCGAATCGTGTCACCAGAGACAATGTCCGGAACATTTTTTTTCATCAATTTTTTCTCGATTGTGGTTTGCATTTTACAATTCCGATCTAATTCAGACTTCTGCACTCAAGATTTTGAATTCAGGAGTCCGCTCTCCTCCCGCCAGTGACGGGAGGAGAGCCGGAGAGGGCGACGAGCCCGGTGGACCTTCGTCCAAACGAGCAAGTCGTGATGCTCCACTCTACCCTGCAGGAGTCGAGTGGCTTGCTGCACGAGGACAGCGCGCTGACACTAGCCCCTCGTGCAACGAGATGGAGTCTCTCGTGCGAGCGTGTTACCTCACCGTCGCCGAAAACTGGCTCCTCGCTAGGGGCGAGGACTCGAAGTGATAGACGAGGGCCTGCGCCCATCCCGGATCTACGGGAACCCTCGGGCTTAGCAGGATCTCCGGGGTGCTGATGAGCCGAGGCCCATCTGCCGCGACAATGTGTACTCCTTCGCCAGGCATACGGTAGACAAGCAAGTTCCCGCCCTCGGACCAGGCATAGCCGCACAGCCCCCTGACGACACTCTGGAGGGTGTGCTGCCCGAGCTTGACCAGCTCACGGACGAGGTCTTCGTACCCCGAACGCATGAGCTGTATCCACTTTGCCCTACGATTCGAACTTCTCTTAGCCATCGTGCTTCCTCCTCAATGCGGAATTGGCACTAGGCATCCTGCTGTCAGGTTTATTTGGCGCATGAAGTCCAGCGCCTCCTCTCGTGTGTGATTGACCCTCTAAAGGGCCTTGCTGCGTTTCTGAAACAACCCCACTCGCACAGAAAGTTCTGCAACCACCTCCCTTGAACACTATGAGATTTTCGGCAGGCAGGATTCCCCGATCTATGCCTACCGACAACCATTGCTAAATTGCTGTATTGTTAAATTGCTACCAAAACAATTTAACAGTTTAACAATGTAACAATTATTTTTTATCTGCCTCTACAGACACAAAAGTTCTTTTGTCTTTATTGCTGTTGAAAGCAACTACTCTTTTCTCTTGAAATTTGACCATGCCGTCTTTCAGCGCATAAAGCGTATCGTCGCAGCCAATTCCGACATTTGCTCCGGCATGAAATTTGGAACCGCGCTGGCGGACGATTATGCCTCCGGCAAGGATTTTCTGGTCACCAAAAACTTTGACGCCAAGTCTTTGCGCTCGTGAATCCCGTCCCAGTCTTGTACTACCAGCAGCCTTCTTATGTGCCATATCAATTCCTTCGGAATAATGACTAAATCCAAATGTCAAATTTCAAATTTGGGAATTAAACCATTTTGTTTGTCATTTGAAATTAGGATTTAGGTGCTTGTAAAAAGAGAATTTCTCTTTTTACAACCTGATAATCCCGCCCGTAAACTAAAGGCGGACGAAGTAGAGTATAACCCATTTTTTCGATCTCGTCAACACTCGCAGCGAAAAGGCTGATCTGTCCGCCATCTGATGATTCGACGAGGGGAAAGACGAGGCAAACAGCTGACAGCTGACAGCTGCTAGCTCGCAGTAAACTAGCCAAGTTTTTAAGAAAACCCAGATATATTCCTTCTAGCTTCTTAAATTCGCCAAGAACAGCATTTTTCGAGGGCTTAAATTTTTTTGGTTCACCGAGATACGGCTCGGCGACGATGATTACATCGCGAGTCGAAAGTTCCAAGTCCAAAGTCGAAAGCGGGGCAAGAAAATCATGCTTGGTTGCGTCAGCTTGAAAGATTGAAAATGTTTTGCCTGTCATTGCGAGCCCGGAGGGCGCGGCAATCTTTTTAATAGATTGCTTCGTCATTTCATTCCTCGCAATGACCCATTCTATGTTTAGTTTCGTATCCATCACAGCTTTTTCCGAAATATCCGAAGCAATAATATCGTGCCCAAGCATGAGAGCTTCTATGGGAATATTGCCCGATCCGCAGAATGGATCGACGACAATAGATTTATCATTTGATTCGCCAATACTTAGATTCACCATCATTCGAGCTAGCTTCGGCGGCAACATTCCGGAATATTTATCTCCGGCTGGCTTGCCATAATCACGCTTCGACCACTCGAACGGATTCGATATTGCAATCAATCGACCCAAATACTCGTCAAAGACACCTACTTCGACTCCCTTGCCATCTAGCTTGTTGGTTTGTGAAACAATTGTTGAGAGCTCCTGCCCCTCCTTAATCGCTACGAATCGAGACTTAATTTGAGGCTTAAGGGCAGTCTTAACTTCAATTCCAAGCTTGTTGATATTCAAAGTTCGTTTTGAAAAATTTGAGATTCCAAAGTCAATTTTCGAACCATTTTCACTTTTTTCAGCGATCACCATATCAATGATCTCTTTTTTAAGATCAGGACTTGCCTTTTTGTACAGTTCAAATATCTTTGTCGTTCCGCCCAGGCTGCTTATCAAGCTGTCAGCTGTCATCTGCAAGCTACCAGCTTCTTCAAACTTGATGATAGCGATATTGTCGGATACACTTGAAATGCAAAAACCAAAACCAAAGCGTCCTAAAACCGCCTTTACTTCAAGGAGGGCTAGCTCGGATTCTCTACCGAGTACGAAGGCGAATGTATTTTTGTTGTGATCTGTGTCCATAAATTCATCTAAATCTATCACGAATAGGAAAAAAACTCAATGAGCGAGGACAAACCAAAATTCGTACATCTGCATGTCCATAGCCACTATTCTATGCTCGATGGGATGGGTAAAATCCCCGATCTGGTGGCAAAAGCAAAAAACGACGGCCAACCTGCTATCGCCCTTACCGACCATGGTGTTATGCACGGCATAATCGAATTCTATGAAGAGTGCTTGAAGCAGGAAATCAAGCCAATATTGGGCGTTGAGGCCTATATGGCACCGCGTACGATGCATGACAAGCAGCCGCGAGTCGATTCTTCAGCCTATCACCTTATACTCTTGGCAAAAAATGAAACCGGATATAAAAATCTTTTGAAATTAACATCTATTGCTCATCTTGATGGATATTATTATAAGCCAAGAATTGACAAAAAAACGCTCAAAAAGCATGCGGATGGTTTGATCGCTTGTAGCGCCTGTGTCCAAGGTGAAATTCCAAGAAAATCGCTTGAGAGCCTAAACGAAGGCCGCAAAGCCCTAAAAGAATATTTGGAAATATTCCCTAAGGAAGATCTGTATCTCGAGGTTCAGAAACACCCGCACACTGTTCCCGAGCAAGACTCAGCAAATAAAAATATGTTCAAGCTTGCTCAGGAATTCGGGTTGAAAGTTATTGCAACAAATGACCCTCACTATGTAAATTCGGATGACAATATAGCCCATGATGCATTGATCTGCCTTCAAACAGGAAAAGTTTTGTCTGATGAAAACAGAATGTCCATGGCTGGAGATGATTATTCACTTCTAACCACCGAGCAGATGGCGGCGAATTTTCCCGACCATCCGGAAGTTCTTCAAAACACGCTTGAGATTGTCGAAAAATGCAATGTCGAGATCGAGCTTGGCAAATTTAAATTCCCCGAATTTCCACTCCCGGAGGGTGAAACCTATGAGACGTATCTGCGCAAGTTGATCGACGAACGCCTGCCCCGCATGGTAGGCGAAGTTACGAAAGAAATGACGGATCGTATCGACTATGAGTTTGATGTGATTAAGAAAAAAGGTTACTTAGGATATTTTTTGATTGTGCAGGATTTTTTCCACTTTGCAAAAGAAAACGGCATTCCGACCAATACCAGGGGTTCAGCCGCAGGTTGTTTCATCTCCTATGCTCTCGGAATCACTGCTAAGCAGCTGAACCCGATGGAATACAATCTGCCATTTGAACGATTTTTAAATCCGTATCGCCCATCTGCGCCCGATATCGACGCTGATATTGCCGATTCCGGCCGCGATTCGATCATTCAGTATGTGTCCAAAAAATATGGAAAAGATCACGTGGCACAGATTATCACCTTCGGAACAATGGCAGCCAGAATGGCAGTCCGTGATGTCGGGCGGGTACTCGGCATGACATATTCAGAAGTCGATATTATTGCAAAATTAATTCCTCCCCTCAAAACAACGCTTGAAAAAGCTCTTGATTCAGTCGAGGATTTGAAAGCACTATATAATTCTGATGCTAAGGTCAAGCAGTGTATCGATATTGCTCGCAAACTCGAGGGCGTCGTCCGCCATGCTTCCGTCCATGCTGCCGGTGTGGTTATCGCACCTGAGGCAATCACAAACTTTACTCCGATCATGATGGACGCAAAGGGCGAACGGCTCATCACCCAATACGAAATGCACACTGTAGGAGAAGATGGCGTTGGCTTGATCAAGATGGATTTTCTTGGGCTTGCTAACCTTTCAATCATTCAAAATGCCCTCCGCATTATTCGAAAAACACGAAATACCGAGATCAATCTTGAGGAAATTCCGCTCGACGACAAAAAAACTTTTCAGCTTCTATCTCGCGGAGAAACCATTGGCGTTTTTCAGCTTGAATCCGAAGGCATGCGCAAGAATATCAAAGAGCTTCGTCCTTCGACAATCCATGACATCATGGCAATGGTGGCACTCTACCGCCCCGGGCCGATGGCTTTTATTCCAGAATACATAGCCCGCAAGCACAATCCGGCAAGAATAAGTTATCTTGATCCTAGAATGAAACAATTCCTGGATAAATCACTTGGCCTGATCGTTTATCAGGATGATGTTCTTATGATTGCCCTCGAGCTTGCCGGCTACAACTGGGAGGAAGTCGATAAATTTCGAAAAGCTATCGGTAAAAAAATTGCCAAAGATATGGCAGCCCAGAAAGATAAGTTCTATAAACAAATCATCGAACGCGGCATGGAGAAAAATATCGTTGATGAGCTCTGGGCGCAGATTGAAACGTTTGCCGGTTACGGCTTTAATAAAGCGCATGCTGCAAGCTACGGCCTCGTCGCCTACCAGACAGCATATTTGAAATCGAATTATCCGCCAGAATATATGTCAGCCTTAATGACCTCAAACCGAGATGATCTTGACAAATTAGCAATGGAGATCGAGGAATGTAAACGAATGGGCATACAGGTTTTGCCTCCATCGGTAAACGAATCCTTCGTTGATTTTGGCGTTGTGAAAGACAGCGGCAATGTCCGTTTCGGCCTTTCCGCCATCAAGAATGTTGGTGCAGCAGTTGCAGAAGAAATAGTTGAAAATCGCAAGGAAGGTGGAAAATTCAAAGATATTGAGGATTTTTTGACGCGGTTGGGTCCCAAAGTAATTAATAAAAAATCACTGGAATCGCTTGTGATGGCGGGCGCACTAGACGATCTTGGAGAGCGGGCTCTCTTTCTCTACAACATGGAAAAAATGTTGGCTTTCGCATCGAATATTCAGAAGAATCAGAATTCTGGCCAAAATTCATTATTTACAAGCGAAGAAGTCAGTATCCCCTCTATTCAATTTGAGGAAACAAAGCCGGCAGAAAAAAAACAACGGCTGGCATGGGAGCGGGAACTTCTCGGCATGTACGTGTCTGAACATCCGCTTTCTGGCATTTCGCACATGATCGAACCCCACCGAACACTCAAGATTTCCGAAGTTACATCTGAACACGAAGGTGAATTTGTCCGAATTTCCGGCATTATTACAAACATCCATTCGATCCTCACCCGTGCTAATCAAAAAATGGTTTTTGCCAAAATCGAAGATCTCACCAGCAATGCTGAAGTAATCGCATTCCCGAAAATCTTAGCAGAAACAACTGACCTCTGGGTTGCCGATAAAATCGTGGCGGTAGACGGATATGTAAACTACAAAGACGGATCACCAAAAATCCTGTGTGAGCAGATACAGGAGATCCACGAACAAGCCGACATCGATCCTTTCAAACCAAGAGGCAAAAAGAAAAATGGAGATTGGCGGAAAAAAGGAAATGGGAATGGTAATGGAAATAGCTATGCCTCTACCAACGGATACTCCAATAACGGTTCAGTGCCCGCCCCCAAAAAACAAGCTGAAGAGTATATTATCAAGCGCAAATCGATAAAAATAACGCTACCCAAAGGCTCCGACCGCTCGATTTTGAAAGAAATAAAAGAAATATTGGAGTCCGACCCGGGTGAATCTGACGTGATCCTGAATGTACCGAATAATGGCAGCGGATACAAAGAGATCAAAACAAAAACCAAGGTAGCGATAAATCCCGTCCTTAACAAAAAATTAAAAGAGATCGTCGGCAAGGAAAATATTGCCATCACCTAATAAGTTGTTTTTCAATCCTTTTTGTCACTTCTTGCTGGATTTCGAATGGATCGGAGATGTTTTTGACAATAATTTCCGTACCAATTCCGGCTCCGGCTGTGCGTATTATCAAATCACCAAAACCGAGTGACATGCGGATTGCCCCGGAAGTATCAGATGAAATGTCAACGATATTTCTAAGCTCGGTTTCGATAATTTTGCGGCCAAAAAATCCTCTTTGCGCCAAATACATTACTCTTTGGTTTGTGAGAATGAGAACACTCGCGGCATATTCATAATACGGCCTTGCAAATACAGCAAAAGCAGAAAGCACAAAAATTAACGTCGCTAGGGTAAAATATGTGCTCGCACCAGTAAAGAAGAAGACACCGACTGGAATAGCAAGCAGTATAACAGCCTTGATACCCGGCCAGAACAATACAAAAGGATGATTTTTGACCACTTCCTCGACCGTTTCATCTGCGCGCTGGCCTTTGAATGTGAACTCAAGAGACATGGGTCGTTTCACTCCGATTTCTAAATTTAACTTTTAAAATTTGGTTTTTAGTCATTAGATATTAAGATTCTGTCATTTGCTTCGCTCTCATGCGAAGCAAAACGATTATCCCTATTAACAATAATATCAAAATTATTGAAGCAATGATTTTGTTCATGGTTGTCGAACGCAGAGCGACCCAGGCAAAAGCAATCGCAATAACGTAAAGCGACAGGACAGCCTCGCGAACAGAAAAGCCAGCGGCCAAAAATCTATGATGAAGATGCGTTTTATCCGGAGTCGTAAAAGGGTTTTTGCCACGTAAAATTCTTCCGCCGGCCACAAAGAGGCCATCTACTATCGGAAAACCCAATACAAGGAACGCTGTAGCCAATTTACCGCCAGAAATAAGTGGAAGCACTCCCAGTATATAACCCAAAAACATACTTCCTGCATCCCCCATAAATATTTTTGCCGGCGGAAAATTCCAAAACAGGAACCCTGCAGTTGACCCTGCCAATATTATTGCAATTAGCGCAGTCGATGGCTGATTTACAGCCAGCGAGATTGAAAGAAGAAAAATGGTAAAGGCGGCAATAGTTGAAATTCCGGAAGCCAATCCGTCGATTCCGTCCACGAAATTGATTACGTTCATCATTCCGACAAGCCAGACCAATGTTAGAAGATCGGACCAGAGAGAAAAATGTACCATCGTTCCAGAAACGGAGAAAAGGGGAACATAAATCGAATTCAAATTAATTTCACCACCAAACGGATTGGTTAAAGTATCAATTCCGATTCCGCCAGATATCGCAACAATTGCTGCTAAAATTTGAAAGATTGATTTCTGCCATGCTTTTAGCCCGAAAAGATCATCAAAAAACATCGATATTACAACAAGCGTACTGCCCAATATAATTCCAATAAATTTCGAGTCCAAACCAAAAACTGCCGAACCGGCAAAGCCAAAGTTGGTTTTAAATACCAGAAGAAAAATGGTCAATGTGATCAAAAATGACAAGAAAATCGCAATTCCCCCGATCCTGGGAATTGGTTTTTTGTGCACATCGCGTTCCCTAATTTCGGCAAATATTTTTTTGCGGAAACCTAGGGATCTCACAATTCCAGTCGCAAAAATCGATAGAACCAGGCTGATAAAAAATCCAAGAAAATAAGTCATATTTTGAAATTACCCCACAGAAATGTTACACAGAATGACACAGAAACTTATTTTATTAAACGCTTAACCTTGGCGCCATTCTTGGTAAAAACTATTAATAATCCGACTTGAATTTTTTCCGACGACAAATAGCTAAGGAGTTGTCTAACGTCAGTTTCATAAATTTCATTTCTGACTTTAAGCTCAACAGCTATTTTCCCTGCCACAAGGAAATCTAAATAATATTTACCGACTTTTTTACCGTTGAATGTAACAAATCCGTATTTCTCACGCTGAAATTCAAGTTGTTTTTTTGCAAGTGACTCTGATAACGCATTCTGATAGGTTTTTTCAGACAGCCCATATCCTAGCGCCTTATACACCTCGAAAGCACATCCAATAATATTTCTGGTCAGTTCTATCTCAGGATATTCGTCATTATCAAATCGATTTATATTCATTTCCCCCTTCTGTGTTTTTCTGTGGACCGTTTTTCTGTGACCGTCCCTTCCGTGTTCTTCTGTGGGTTGTGCTTCTGTGACCGTCTACTCGTTGAACATCACGCTATGATCTGACCGCTTATATTCATCATGAATATCTTCATCAGAAAACCAATGGGTAATCTCATGCTCGGCCTCTTCTGGCGTTTCCGAAGCATGCATGATGTTCTTAATTGCCCGACCTTCTAGGTTTGCAGCCGCAGGTGAGTCTACTGAAAAATCTCCCCTCACAGTGCCAATTTCAGCCTTGGACGGAAGGGTATTACCAGCAATTTTGCGCACCATATCAATAGCGTGCACACCCTCGACAATCATTGCAACAACAGGAGCATCAAGGAGATAATCAACCAACCATTTTCGAACCATTTTTCCGGCTTCTTTCTTTGAATCGGTGCCCATCATTTCTTTTGGATCGATGCCATATTCCTCAAAGACCGTAAAACCTTTGTGCCCGAGCCTTTCTATCCAGGCTTCGTCCTTTGGGTAATGATTATCGATGTGTTCAAGTGATGGCTTGACCATTTTAAGAGCAACGATTTTCAGCCCGCGATTCTCAAGCCGTTTAATTACTTCGCCAACCAATCCCCTCTGTACCCCGTCCGGCTTGACTAGTACGAGCGATCTTTGAATCGCAATCTTTAATTTCTTTTCCGCCATAAGTTCTCCTATCCATTTAAAATTTTCTTAAGCTTCTTGTCGTCAAGAAAAGGCCCGACAACAGACACCAACATTTTATCAAAGTTGATGTATTTTTTCGCCACCCGTATTACGTCTTTGGCCGTTACTTCTTCAAATTTGGCAATGACTTCCTCGGGCGCCATGAGCTTTTCATGGATTATTTCCATCCGCATCAGCGATTCTGCCAAATTTTCCGAATCTTCCATTCCGATCGATATCGCACTTTTCATAAGTTCTTTAGCGCGCTTTATTTCCTCGTCTTTTGGGCCATCTTTGACAATTTTCCGGTATTCATTGATTATCGCCCTGGATGCTTTCTCGATATTTTCATGCGCAACATTGGCAAGGGTAACCAGCGACCCAGCATCGGAGTATGCGATGTGCTCAGTCTCAGCTGCATATGCCAGACCTAGTTTTTCTCTTACTTCAACAAACATTCTGGAGCTGGATGATCCGCCCAATATTTCCGCCAAGATTTTAAACGCATATCTATCTTCCAAATCCCTGAGTCCAGGACCGGCAAAACCGATTATTAAATTCGTTTGCTCTGTTTTTCTTTGCCCGGAAACCTCTCTTGCAACATCAAGTGTACCCGATGTAATAATTTCAGATTTTTTGCCACTTTTCGCTGTAAAATACTTTTCAGCCTCACAGACAACTTTTTCTTCTGTAAGATTGCCAAGGTTACCGCATATGACGACCACAATATTCTCGGCAATGTAATGATCCTGCTCAAATTCCAATAGCTCTTCGTGTTTGATTTTTCGCACAGATTCAACGGTGCCTGCAATTCTTCGTCCAAGTGATTTTTCTGTAAAAATATTTTCTTCGAAAAGTTCAATCACTTCTTCCATTGGTCTATCTTTGTGCATCTTGATATCTTCGATCACAACGTTTTTTTCGCGGTTAAACTCTTCTTTGGAATTTATCGGATTGATCAAATTATCTGAGAGGTAATCAAGGACCTCAACCAAGTGATCGGAAGATATTTTGACATGATAAGCCGTAAGCTCCTTATCGGTATAAGCGTTATAAATGCCGCCGATATCGTTGATAAAGTCGTTCACCTTAGAAGGAGTGGGGCGTTTTTTCGATCCCTTGAAGCTCATGTGCTCAATAAAATGGGAAACTCCCGACAAATTCTCCGGTTCATACCGGCTGCCGACAGCAACGCCAACCATCACCGCCACCGCATTTGTTTCTTCCCGTGGGGCAATAATCAGCCGAACTCCATTTTTGAGCGTGTATTTCTTGAACAATTTATTTCTTCGAATTATTTATGCTTGGCAGATCTGATAGAGCAATAATATCCAATGCAATTTCTTCGTAAGGATGATTTTCCTTAATGACTTCTAGCGCTTTTTCAATGTCAGATTTAGGACAGATGAATTCCAGTTTCACCTCTTCGGCTTCCTCAATTTTTCCAACTTCACCAATCGCCGGATCTGCGCCTTTGAGGGGCCGAAAATATCCTTTGCCCTCTGATATGAATGAACAATAATCATAATTGCCCATTTTGCCAATACCGGCTTTGCCGAGAGCAAGTCGTAATTGTTCAATGTGATTTTTTGGCACGAAAACATAGATTTTAACAAATTGATTCATGACCTATCTCCTCTTACGGAAAGCTCCGCCCGAAAAGTCCCTACGGGGCATTTCCCGACTCCTTCCCGTTTGAATCCCATCAAAAAGTCCAACCGCATAGCCCGACGAATCGGGCGACGTGGAATGGCGGAGAGAGTGGGATTCGAACCCACGAGAGCCTTGCAGCCCTACCTGTTTTCAAGACAGGCGCACTAGACCAACTATGCGATCTCTCCATGGCGGAAGGTGTGGGATTCGAACCCACGTGGCGGCTTTTAGACCACCGACGGTTTAGCAAACCGTTCCCTTAAGCCTCTCGGGCAACCTTCCATTTACTTGACGATTCTAACAGAAAAATACTCTCGGAGCAACCGTTTTGTGCGCAAAATTCATATCTGGAGTATAATGCAATTATTGTAATTCTCTCGACTACGCTCGAGATAAAGGAGGCTATATGAGCGAAGTTAAATTAGGCAAATATAGACATTTCAAAGGCATGATTGTCGATGTCATCGGCATTGCACTCCACAGCGAAACGATCGAGGAGATGGTTGTTTACAACCACCCCGATCCGGTGAAGGGCAAAGACGCCAATACGATGTGGGTCCGCCCGAAAGCGATGTTTCTAGAAACCGTTGAGAAAGACGGCAAAACTATCCCGCGATTTGAATACATTGGGGGGTAATGCAAACAAGATTTTATAAAAATGAAGATTATGAATCTGTCAAATCAATTCTTTCGGAAGCAGATATGTTCGACGAGGTTTGGGATAGCAAACAACATCTCGCAAAAAAGATTCAATTAGAAGCCAAGGGCATTCTCTTAGCCGTAGAAAATAAGGAAATCATCGGCTGCATTTATGTAAATCGTAATCCTTGGGCTTGTTTTCTGTATCGGTTAGCAGTGAGAAAACAATATCGCAAAAAAGGGGCAGGAACGCTTTTGATTGAGACTGCTACCAACATGCTGCAAGAGGAAGGTGTTGAAGAAGTCGCAATTTATGTTGATTCCTCGAATGAAGATCTTCAAAATTTTTATGAAAAACGCGGATTTATCAAGGGCGGTCTTTATAGATGCATGTATAAAAAGCTTGATGGTGAAGACGAATGAAAGTCCTCTTAATCGACAACAATACCAAGCATTTGAAAGAGCTCCGTGATCTTATCGAAGGTTGCGGGCATACTTCGGATACGATCAAATACACCGAGGCCAGCTCCGCAATCGCAGACCGATACGATCTCTCGATAATCACCGGTGGCCATCTTCTGGCGATTCCGAACCATAAGGAAGATTTGGCCCCGCAAATTGCGATGATCAAAGACATGCAGAAGCCGCTTCTGGGAATCTGTCACGGATTTCAACTCATAGCCTACACTTTCGGCGCCAAGCTTCACTACCGCACCGAACGGCTCAAAGGAATCATCGAGGTCAATGTCTCTAAAACCGATCCTATCTTCGGTGAACTTACGAAGTTCGACGCGTTTGTGTCACACAAATATTACATCATGCGTCTGCCGAAAGAGCTTATCGAATTAGCGAGATCAAAATACAATATCGAGGCATTAAAACACAATAATCGGCCAATTTATGGCTTTCAGTTTCACCCTGAAGTAATAACCCCGGGCAACACCAGCGGCCAAATATTGATCAATCTTTTTCGTGAAATTGAAAAACGCTCGTAATTTCTATTTTTCATCAAATTTTTATTACTTTTTTGACAGAATCTTCAAAAGTTTTATAATGGAAGTAGCTATTATTTCTCGGAGGGATTTTGGCAAACGACCCAAAAACCACAGCTCCCAAGATTGACTTGTCCAACGAGAAGCCGCTTTTTCAGTGGAAAGCAAATGAATTTGCGGAATATTCCAAAAATTCTTCTTGGTATCTATTGGTGATCGTGGTTGCGATTGCAATTGCAGCCGTGTTTTGGTGGCTTAAGAACTGGACTGCCATCGGAGTTGTAGCGGCAGCGGCTATTGCCCTCATTGCACAAGCCAAGACCAAGCCGAAAAGTGTATCTGTCCAGCTATTTAGGGAAGGTATTGTTGTAAATAATAAAGTCTATCCTTATGATTCCTTAAAATCTTTTTGGATTATTTCCGGAGACCATCCGGTTTTTCGGCTCGAGCAAACCGGGTTTCTAAGGCCGCACATCAATGTGCCTATTGCCGAAGAAGATCCAGCACAGATTCAGCTTTTTTTGGCAAAATTTTTACCTGAAAACGAGAAAAAAGGCGAGGATATTGCCGATATCATCCAGAGATGGACGCGATTCTAAAGAAGTTAAAAGTGGAAAGTATAAAAAAATGCACAGGAGAGTGCTTTTTTGTTTGGTTTTCTAAAGAGGCTTTAATTCGTCCTTAAATCTTTCAATCATAAATTTAAGATCAGGAGTGAAAGAATCTGGATTTTTATCGATCTCGTGCAAAAGTTCGTCCATTGAGAAAACTTCTATTCCACACGATTCTCCGTCGACAAATTTCAACACACCATTATAATAGCCGATGTAATAACAAGTAATATACGGCTGAATGAATTTTTTACCATCAATTGAAGTTCTCTCTGAATCCAAATCTGCCGGCCCGAGCAATTTTTTAACGAGTCCAATAACTTCAAGATTTGTGGATTTCACAGCTTTTGAAAAATCCTCGTCGCTAATTACTGCGACTGGAATCCCAAGTTCCTCGGCACATTCACGAACGACCGTGATCTCCCAGTGTCCCCCGGAGCTAAGATGCCCCCCTACTGTCTTGTCGTATAGCCCAGGGTTTTCAGGTTTTATTCGGCTTCTCTTTTGCAAATAAATCCTGCCGTCCGTGTTCAGAAGAAGTAGTCTGATAGATTTAACCCTACTAGAGACTTTTCCCGTCTTTTCAAACTCTTCTTTGCTTTCAATAAAGTATTTCTTCCGGTCTTCAACCCTAAGTAGGTTGCCTTCGAGATCATATATATCTAATTTCTCAGCCATATTGATTCCATAATATTAACTTCGGCCTCTGATTTTGAGTTATGGTACGCCCGGCAGGAATTGAACCTGCGACCTTCTGGACCGCAACCAGACGCTCTATCCACTGAGCTACGGGCGCAAACACGCATTATATTAGCATTATTTTAAGATTATTTCTAGACTTTCCACTTTGCACTTTTCACTTGAAACTATTTTATCCGTGCGCCACTACAACGCCGTACACTTTCTTCGCCCCGGCGGCCTTTAGAACTTTCGCACATTCGTTTAAGGTTGTTCCGGTAGTCGCAACATCATCAATCAATAAAACGTTTTTTCCGTGCACAAATTCATCGTCTTCAACGCGAAAAACCCCTGTAAGATTAGAAAGCCTTTCGTTTCGCTTAAGGGTAGCTTGGGGTTTTTGATCTTTTATTCTTGATAGCGCATCACAGCCGGGAATTCCAAGCTTATTTGAAACGTATTTTCCGATCAATTCTGACTGGTTGAATCCCCTTTCTGCCTTCCGTTTCAGCGAGAGTGGAACTGATACAATTACACAATTATCGGGTATAGCTTCGAGCAATAATCGCTCTACCAACAATTCTCCGAGTATGCCGGCAAGGTCGACAAATCCTGAATATTTTAAGTGATGAATAATTTCCTTTGTCGGTCCCGCGTCATAAGTCGCAGCCGACATAATGCCATTTATCATAAAACCCAGGTTTTTTTGCAGTTGAGACAATACGAGCCAAATTTGATGATTTTACCGCATTCCGGACAAGTCGATGTGGCGATTTTTTCGATTTTACTGGCACAACCAAAACACAAATGATTGCCATATTTGCCACAAGAAATACATTTTTTCGGATAAAATATGTCAATGATCGTATTTAGATATTGTCTGGTTAAACCCATACATATATAATTAATGTTTTGCTGTTGACTAGTTTTTTTTACTGATTTACAATTACATTGTATATTATAATTGAATATCGCAATTATTCTGGATATCCTGAGGATTTGCCGCTCAAAGGAGGGAAATGACAGAGGAGGACAAAAATGACTGGGCGGATGGCGAAAGTGAAGGACAACTAGCAATAGATGTCTATCATGACGACCAAGCCGTATATATTTTGGCGCCAATAGCCGGTGTCAAGGCTTCTGATGTTGACATTTCCATCACAGATGAGGTTGTTACCATACGCGGCGAACGAAGCCCCGGTCACGATACCGGAGACGAAAAACATTTTACAAAAGAGTGCTATTGGGGGCCATTTTCCCGATCTTATGTTATGCCTATTGCGGTCGCTTCCGAAAAAGCAAAGGCAATACTTAAAGACGGCCTTCTTAAAATTGTGATTCCAAAAGACGAAAAAGTTAAAACAAAAATAATAAAAGTTGAGGAATAGTTCACAATTAGTAGTTTGTAGTCCTTGGTTTGCTAATTAATTACCGCTTGGAGCTTGGCGGTAATTTGTGTTTTAATTAAGGTGTGATGGTTTTCCCTACTGACTACGGACTACCCCCTAATGACTAAAAGGAGTTTTTATGAAAATTCGCAAAGCCGTTATTCCGGCAGCAGGTTACGGAACAAGATTTTTGCCGGCAACCAAATCTATCCCAAAAGAAATGCTGCCGATTGTCGACAAACCAACCATTCAGTATGTGATCGAAGAGGCTGTTGAGTCAGGAATAGAAGATATCATTATCGTCACCGGTAGTACCAAGAGAGCAATCGAGGACCACTTCGACCACAGCCTGGAACTTGAAGGACAACTACAAAAAGCGGGAAAGATAGATCAATTAGAACAAATCCAAAAAATTGCCAGGATGGCGAATTTTATTTACGTGCGCCAGAAAGGGGCTTACGGTAATGGTACGCCTGTTCTTAACGCAGAGCACATCATAGGAAATGAGCCTTTTGCAGTTCTTTGGGGCGATGAGTTTATTGCTGGTAATCCTCCGCGATTGAAACAGTCGATAGAAGTATTTGACGAGTTTAAGAGGCCAGTTATTTCAGCTGTTCGAGTCGAAAAAAAGGAAGATCTGTCCCGTTATGGCATTGGCGATGTAACGCTGGTAAGAGACAATATCTTCGAAATTAACGAGATAGTCGAAAAGCCTGATCCGGACAAAGCGCCGTCAAATTTAGCCACGCATGGAGCCTACATCCTAACTCCAGATATTTTTGATGCTTTAAAGAGTCAGAAACCTGGAAAAGGCGGTGAAATTTGGTTAGTAGATGGAATAAATGAACTTAAAAAGAAGGGTCCGATCTATGCCTGCGAAATTAAGGGCGGCAAATATTATGACTGCGGGAATATTACAGAATATCTAAAGACCAATGTCGAGCTTGCCTTGAAGCGCCCGGATCTCCAGGAGGAATTTGGGGAATTTATAAAAGAAACTGCCTCGAAATTGTAAAAGTGGTTGTTTTGTACAAAATGTTGTATCATGTTATCAGATACATTGATAGATGTCCTTGTTTATAAAAGGTGAGGGGATATGGAAATTAAAGCTGGGTTTTTGAAAAAAATCAGTCTAGTTCTCTCGATTTTGCTTTTAGCCATTCTTACATCAGGGTGCTCCATAAGATCTACGGGCACAACAGAATCAAAAGTTATAACCATATGGGGCTTTGAAGATGAGGATACTTGGAAGCCAACAATAGACGAACTATCCCAAGGAAGCCTAAACGGATACGAAATAAACTACGTCAAAAAAACTCTCGACGCCAACTATGAGAATGATTCTTTGAATTCAATTATGTCTGGCCAAGGGCCAGATGTTTGGGCCATGCCAGCAGATTGGGTTTATCGACACAAAGACAAGCTGGCACCCATGCCAGATGATATGTTGAAAGACATTGACCTGGATAATAAATTCGTCCCAGCCATCAAACAATCTCTTGATTTTGACGGGAAGCTTTATGGGCTTTCGCCGGTTGTTAACACCTTAATGCTGTATATAAACAAATCAGTTACCGCCCAAGTTCTTTCCGAATTTAATCAATCCGATGCCGCGACTAATGCCGAACAAGCCGATAAGGTAAATACTCTCCTAAACTCAACTCCGCAGACCTGGACCGAATTTGCCGACTTTGCAAATCTTGTTACCAAGAAAAATGGCGACCAAATTGTAAGAAGCGGTGTTGCCCTGGGTACAAGCCAGAACGTCACGATCTCCGAAGACCCTCTGTATGCGATGATGCTCCAAAATGGCACAGCCATGACATCTAACGACTTGCAAACCGCTACGTTTAACTTGCCTTCTTCGGGAGGATCAGACATACCGGGAAAAAGAGCTCTAGACTTCCTTGCAAGTTTTTCCAAACCGGGTTCTGCCAACTATTCCTGGAATGGAAGCATGCCGAAAGACATCGAGGCATTTGCAACCGGCAAAACTGCGATGGTATTTGCGTATGAATCTTTTGCGAATTACATGGATCAAAATTACCCAAATGTTGAATATTCACAGTCGGCCCTTCCTCAAATTGGCGGGGCAGATGAAAAGATTGTGGATTTTGCGCGATTTAACGCCTTGGTGGTACCAGGATTAACAAAGTTTCCACAAGAGGCATGGGAAGTTGTTTCTGCTGTTTCTACCGAACATGCTACCGATTTTTCTAGTGCACTAAAAATTACGACTTCACAAAAAGACAATGCTATGATCAAAGTCCTGAAAGACCGGGCGGGAAACTCTGACGTCGGCAGCTTTCAGGCCCAAACCGCTGTTACATGGAACAAGGGGAGGTACCCACTAAATATCGATAGCATTTTTACAACAATGATCAACAATGTTTCGTCAAGCGGACAAGATACAAAAGCCGCTCTCGACACAGCAGCATCACAGGTTACGCAAATATTAAGAAAAACCACATGGTAAAAATCAAAAAAACAAAAAAAACTGCTTTAATTTTCGCCGCCACCACATTGATCTCTGTGCTGCCCGGGTTTGCCAGCGCATTTACCACCGGAGTTGCAATAAATGGCAAAACAACTTTCTCCAGTTATATGGACTGGATGAAATCAATTTTTGGCTTTGCCATGAAACTTGGAGCGGTTTTAACTACCCTAATGATACTCTATGCCGCAATCAAATATATCACCTCGCAAGGCAATTCTAGTGCTACCAATGAAGCAAAGGACATAATTATCGGCAGCCTGTCCGGCTTCGCCATGCTGCTTCTCATTTATTTAATTCTTAATGTTTTGGGGCTAAAAAGCTTTGCGTTTTAGTTAGTTAAAATGAAAAGTTATAAATTCATAAAATCCATTTCTCGATACCTCATAGTTTTTGCTGTTTTTGCAACCGCTACCTCCGCCATGGTTTTTGCTGTGCAAAATAACCAGGTGGGCGCGGACACAACAACAGGTGTCAATTCCGCTGCCACTTCTGGAACAAGCAGCACGGGAGTCTCATCCGGAAAGGATTCCTCAGACGCTAAAAAAACTATTTCCGCTACCCCTAACTACAAAGTTGTTAAGTCATCTTCCGGTACCTCCGCCAAGATGGTCTTGGTTTCGGTCACAAATGAAGAAATTACTGGAGCTGATTATACAAACTCCACCACCAGCTATGGCATTACAAAATCCAAAGACAGCGCTACATGCGAAAACATACTTTCCCTTGATGAATATTGTTACATTTTGACCTACAACCAAGAGTGGATCAAGCCTTCGGTCATTGATCCGATAAGCCCATCCTGGATATTTCTTGAAGAAATAAAGGGCCGCGCGACCACAGCAAGTGACTCATCTTCTCTCACCATTATTAACAATGCCGAAGCCAGTTTTGCTTCGACTGCGCTCCAGAAATGGGACGGAGTAGATCTCTCGCAAATATCTCAGGGCGACGGGCAGATTATCATTCGATCAGAGGCTTTTTTCGATGCACTTGACGCAGATAAATTGACCTCAACCGGGTCTTATGTCACCTATTCGGCACCACAAGACAAGAAAACCTCCAGTGGAACAACTTCGAAACAGCTCATTGTGAAACTGGCACCAGCGTATCCGGATGCAAAAGCTGAATCGCTATGGATGGACGCAATTGATTTCACTTTGGGATCTGTAATTATCCCCTGGCAAGAAACCTTTCATGTGGATTTGTCGGACAAAAAATTAGCGCTTGAGAATCATCGAAAGGCATATGCAAACTATGCTGATGTGGCATCGTCAAAAACAGATGTGAACGGAACAGCCTTGAAAATTTCCGGCCCGCAAAAAATCATTATTGGCACCGATGGCTCGGCAAAAACAGACGGCGGTTTCAGTGTCACCATTGATCCTACCAAATTTACCAAACCCGAGAGAGGATACAAAACCCAGGTGTATATTAAGCCAACTGTCAAAAATGGGGATGCTGTTTTCACTTATTTACAATCTACCGATCCGGCCGCAACGTCATTTCCCTTTACTTGGTCTGCGATTGCCACAAATCCTTATGCCACCTCTATTCTCGCCGATGGTTCAGTAAAAACATATGACGATAGTGAGATCAAAGCTAATGGAATAATGTCTTACGAAAAAAATTATCCGCAGTCATACACCGTCACCGCCATCACATACAATCAAGATGATTCGGAAAAAGAGAGAGTCGTTATGACTTTCGATACGATCGGCGATTCTTCATTTACCGAAGCACCGAAGGTTGGTTCGGGCAATATCACAAATGGGCATATCTCGATTTCTGTCCCACAAAACACATTCACTAAAGCTGACAGGCAGCCAGTTCATTACACGATTCAGCTCGCAGATACAAACAATCCTAAAAAAATGAAAAAGATTGTTGTCTGGACATGCGGAGGAACAGCATCTGCAACAATAGCAGGGGATTCAAGCAACTGCGTCGGCACAGGAAATATCGAGCAAACAATCGCTGCATTTATAATGAGCGACATTCGCCCAGCCGACAAGCCAACCTGGAAAGAACTTGCATATGATGAAAACGGAGAGGCTACTCTTCAGGGCGATTGGGATATTTCGGGTACAAATGTCGGCACATTTTCCTTGATGGCCAAGGCACATAGTGCCAATTCGGATGATTCGGGCGGTATGGCTTCATATGTTCCCGGCAGCAAAGTTGCCGTCACCGTGAGCATAACCGATTCGAAACTCAATGATGGAGGTGGTTTAGATACTAAGTTTACCGACCTCCTCAAGCTCGGGAAAAAAGCATCATCAAATGCCAGAGGGTCTTCAATTACAGACTTAACAGGGGCAGCCACCAGGGTTGTAAATATAATTTTGTCTGCCCTCAGTGCGATTTGCGTGTTGGCAATAATAATCGGCGGAATACAATACATCTCATCAGGGGGAGATCCGGCCAAAGCTGAAAAGGGCAAAAAAACTGTTATCTATGCTGTTTATGGAATCGTTTTAGCAATATTAGGATTTTTTATTGAATATGTGGTTATTGACTTAATTCACCAAATACTAAAATGATGCATAAAATTATTTCTATCGCTATGGCTGCGGATGACCTTAAGCTGCCGGAGAAATCTGGTGGCACAGAGGCTGATCTTGGCACTGTTCTTGGCTTTCTTGAAAAAATTATTTCTATTGCCATGGATATCGCCATAATCCTCGGTGTTATTATGATTTTTGTTTCCGCCTTTATATATGCAAGCTCTTTCGGCGAAGAATCCAAGGCAGAAACTGCCAAAAAGACTCTTTTGTGGGCAGTTATCGGAACAGGCGTAGCATTCTTGGCAAAGATTATTGTTGACAACCTTGATCTGCTTTTGGGTTAGCGCATCAATAATGTTATTTGACAAGCAAAAAATATGTGCTTAAAATTGTTCTTAGTGGACTTAAATAATAAGACGGAGGGCGAATGAATTTAGTAGAAAAGGCGTACGCGGTTAGCAAAAACCAGTGGACTGGTTTGCTAAACCCAACAGCCACCACTTCGGGAAACTGGCAAGATATTGTTAATAACGTTATTAACATTGTCTTGATGGTAGCTGGTGCATTAGCGGTTATTTATCTAATCTATTCTGGCATTCTCTACATTACTGCGGCAGGTAATCCGGATTCAGCCAAAAAGGGTCAGCAAGGCATTATCAATGCTGTGATCGGTATTGTGATCATCGTTGCCGCATTCTTCATCGTCAGAGCAGCAATGGGTCTTGCTGGGCAAGCTACAAAATAAGATCAATTGGTTAATCTTTCGTTACGCGCCAGACTTCTTCTGCAGTCGTAACGCCCGATAAAACTTTTGAAAGTCCGTCCTGTTCCATGGTAATCATGCCTGAAGACAGGGCGGCTTTTGTAAATTCCGAGAGTCCGGCTTTTTCGAATAATAGTTTATCGATTGACTCGTTTGGAACAAGCACTTCAATAATTACTTGCCGGCCAGAAAACCCGACATTTCTACATTTTCCACATCCTTTTCCGCGTTTTAGCTTGGGAGCGGCACTTGATAACAAATTTTGGGATGCAGGATCCAATAATTTTTGAATAGGCAACAAAGAGTCTTGAATTTCTTTCCAGACTTCAGGGCTGGGAGTATATTCCTCGGCACAAGCCGGGCATATTCTGCGCACGAGCCGCTGAGCCATAACCAAGTTTATTGATCCTGACAAGAGGAATGGTTTTACGCCAATATCAAGCAATCGGACAAAAACTCCGGGTGCAGAGTTGGCGTGAATAGTAGAGAGCAGCAAATGGCCCGTCATGGCAGCCTGTATCGCAATTTCCGCCGTTTCGGTGTCTCTTACCTCCCCTACCATTAAAATGTCAGGATCTTGGCGCAGAGAGGCTCTAAGACCCAAGGCGAAGGTATATCCCTCCTCTTTTTCAACCTGGCTCTGCTCCACACCGGGAATGTGATACTCGACAGGATCCTCAAGAGTGATTATTTTTACATTTGACTTATTGAGCTCATGTAAAATTGCATAAAGCGTAGAGGATTTACCTGAACCGGTCGGTCCAGAAGTTAGAATCATCCCATGCGGCTTCGAAATTGCTGCCTCGATTACAGATAGCGCATCGGGCCTTATGCCCAAGTTCTTTAGGCTCAAGATTGACCCAGTTTGGCGGAGCAATCGGATTACAACGCTCTCTCCGTCAGCTGAAGGTAAGGTAGACACTCTTAAATCGATTGGCTCCTCTCCAAACTTGAAAGAAAACCTGCCGTCCTGCGGTTCGATGGCATTATCCATTTTTAGTTTCGATAAAAATTTTATTCTGGATAAAAGTGACTTATACTGGGACATCGGAAGAGACACGACGTTTTGCAAAACCCCGTCAATTCTGTATCGAATAATGAATTCTTTTTCTGTCGGCTCAAGGTGGATATCTGATGCATTTGTTTTTGCTGCTCCGGTCATAATTACCTCGAGGAGATGGGTAGTTGATACGCTTCTGGCGACACTGGCAGCTGATTCTAAATCTTTAATCTCTTCCGTAAAGTTTTGCCCGGATTCTTTCGTTTCTTCGGCTTTCTTTTTTTCCTCTTTTTCTTTGTTTTCATAAGCCAGAATGCCGTAAAACAGGCTTGCTTTCGAAATTAATGATTTCACAAATTTCAATTTCGATGTTCTCTCAAGCTCGGCTAGATAAGATGCCATGGCATCATCCGAAGGGTTGGCTGTGCCAATTTTTACCGTAGACCCGATCTTTAAGTAAGGAATAATTTGAAACCTCAAGGCGATTTCCTTTGAAATCAAATTTAAAATCTCCGGCGCAATCGGATAATTTGAGAGATTTATATATGGCAAATTCAGCTTTTTTGCCAATTCTTGGGTATGTCTCTCCTCCTGCTCGCGGTTGAGGTAAAAAATTGTCTTATTAAGATCAGGCAAGTTCCCTCCGGTCAAAAACAAAAGTCAAAAATATGCAAATTTAGTTCAATTATAGAACACCCGGACAAATAATACCAATGGACAATTTCGGGCAAAGATGATAATGTTTGAGTCTGAAGACCTTACGGTGAGGTGCTAGAGTGGTTGAATAGGCCGGTCTCGAAAACCGGTATGCCCGCAAGGGTATCGTGGGTTCAAATCCCACCCTCACCGCCATCCCACGTTGCCCGATTTATCGGGCTATGCGGGATGAAGAACAGAATTTGAACGGGAAGGGGTCGGGAAACGGGAGTTTCCCGCTTCGGAAAAAACTAAAAACCGAGGGTTTTTAGAAGCTTGTCTCGAGGAACCGAGAGGCGAAGCGCTCGAAATCCCACCCTCACCGCCATTTGACGAGTTTATATCTCCAACTGAAAAAGCCGGCGCAAACTTCACGCCGACTTTTTAGTTCCTCACCTCCTATTTCACCGCGCAGATTATGTCGTAGTTGGGCTCTGCCGCAAGGTTTGGTCTCAAGACTCTCTTCACCCCTAGCCCCCGAACAAGCCCTTCCATTTCGTTTGGCGCAAGCAAATACGAAAGTGAGCGGTTCTGGAACTGCTGCCCGCGAACGATACCCTTCCCCTCTATCACCCGCGTTCGCCGAAACCAATCGTGGGTGATGTCAACCGCCATGCTGTAGCCGAGGAAGGAAAGGTTCAGGTGACCACCACCCTGATCAATCTCGTGCTGTGAGATCGTGTCGAGGTAGAGAAGTCCGCCGCTTTTTAAGGCAGCGAGCATTTCTTTTAGGCTTCTTCCGATCTCCATGCGACACCGACCAGGATCGAAGATATCGCCCTTCCCCCAGCCCCCCACGTTTGTTAAGCTGTTACCTCTGCATATCACAGCGTCGAAAGTCCTGGCCAGCTCGCGAGCCTTCCGCCAATCCAGTTTGCGAAACTCAATCGCCGGATGGCTGTGGCGAGCAGTGGCGATGTCGATCATCTCTTCGTCCGCATCGATCCCGACCCCTGTAAAGCCGCGCTCTGCTAAACCGTGCAGCACATGCCCACCGCCGCATCCACACTCGATGATTGTTCTGACGCCGAGTTCCCGCAGTAAATCCGCTAGTTCTTTGATGAACTCCGAGCCATACATCAGCTCGGACAAGATTACCCACTGCTGTGACAGAGTCACGTGCCTTCAACCTCCTTCATCATGATCACTCGCAGGCCTCCTGTTGCTGCGTCCTCCGGAATAAAATCCGGAGCTATCCAGAGAAACTTACCCCCAAGCCGGTAGTAGAAGGCCAAGAGCGGGTCGAGGCAAAGTTCGCGATCAGTAGGAAAGGGCCCTCCCGCGAGATGTCGATCTATCGCCTCCTTGAACGCGGGCCTTTGTCTAATCCCTTCTCTTGGGCTTCCATTGTAGGAGGCCGGCCTCCCGTCAGCTATTCCAAGGATGCAACCATCCGACTTAATTCGACCAAGCATAGCTTGCGCCAGTAATACTGCTGTGCGGGCATTGCGATACTTATCCTGCACGTTGAGGTTGTAGACGAAGGCACAATCATGGCTGGTCTCCATCGGCATCGTCGAGAACTCCCCAAAGTTTCTGGAAAATGCTTTGGGATCACTCGGATAAAACCGGGAGTAGGAAAAGCAGATTTTCCCAACCAGCTCCCCGTCCAGTCTGGCCCCAAGCATGATGTGTCCAAGGCGCAGCCGCTGCTCGATCAGCTCACGGCTGGCGCGCAGATAGGGCGGGAACGACAGGTTCTCGTCTTCGAGGATTTCGTCCAAATCCTCGAAAGACAACTCGACTATCATCGTGTCCATAATGTCTCGCCTCCTTTGGATTCTTCGAAACAAAAAATTATCCCTCCGTCTTGGCAGGATGTCAATAATTTGCACAGGGATTTTGTTAGTGATATCCTTTAATCGAGATTGTTTTATTAAAATGTTGTCAAAGTTTTTCACAAATAAGTTATGAACTTACAGGCAATTTTAGAGGAATTCGGGCTTTCCAAACGCCAGGCCAGCGTCTATCTGGCAAATTTGGAGTTGGGAGAGGCGAGTGTTGCTCAAATTGCCGAAAAAGCTCAAATCGAGCGTACTGGCACCTACTACGTTATAGAATCGCTGTGCGGCAAAGGCCTTATCGTCGAGATTGAGCGAGGCAAAAAAGATTTTTTTGTCGCCATCGAGCCAAAAGAGCTGCTATCAATTGCAAAAAGAAGAGAAAAGTTGATATTAGAACACCTGCAGGAATTTGAGGCCTTTTCGAATATCTCCTCGGAGAAACCTCATGTCCGCCTTTACACCGGAATCAACGGAATAAAAACGGTTTTTTTAAAAACAATTGAGAAACCAAAAATACAGATGCTGGGCTTTTCACCCTACAGAACAGCCGAGAAAACCGCCTGGTACAACGGCAAAGAGTATGTGGAATGGGGTTTGGACTATATCAGGAAACGAGCCTCCAGAAGGATTTTCGCTCGCACCATCGCTGAAGATACACCGGAATCACAAGCGCGCAAGGGGAGAGACGCTGAAGAACTGCGGGAAACACGTCTGGTTCCACACGATAAATTCCTGTTCACCAACGAAATAGCCATCCTCGACGATTGGGTCGCGGTAATTTCATACAAAGAGATGGCTGCGCTTGTAATTGAATCAAAAGAATTTACTAAAACAATGAGATCAATTTTTGAACTAGCATGGGATGGAGCGGAAAAATATTTGTAGCCCAACGGATATTTCAGTTAATAATTTTTGACTTGCAATTTTGATTTTTGAGCTATTTAAGTTGGAGCGCGTCTCCAATTTTTATATTATTTTGAGAAACTATACCCGCCTTAAGTTCCAGAACCTCATTTATATCCGAATCCGGAACATAATTCGTAAGCTTATCTTCTGGCTCAACCGGAACATTTTCAACGATGCCTTTTACAATCCAGTCCTTCATCCAGACAATATCGATTGGAAATTTCATCCCCTTCATCCAGAATGAGGGTTTGCCATAATTGTCAAAATAAAACAGCATCCCCTCATTGTCTTTTATATGATCGAATGCGGACAATCCCATTTCGCGTTCAATTTGAGTCCTTGCCTCATAAACACTAAGCTCATGCCCCGAGATCACGATATCACGTTTGTTTAATTCGGTTTCGGCAATATTTTTAGGAGTCCTGATTTTCAAAAGAACAAAAGCAACGATCGATAACATAATTACGATCCATAAAATTCCTGAGGTTTTTGTATGTGTTGGGCGAGACAAAGGTCGCTACGCTCCAAATTACAATGATAAATTACAAACAAATTGTAAATCAAAAAATCACAATGCTCAAATTGTGATTTTCCATGTCTAATTCGTGTGTTTAATCTTGTAGTTCCTACTGCTTGTTTGATTTTTTCGGTTTAATTACAATTCTTCTGTCTTGGCCGGTACCGATTGATTCTGATTCTACATCGGCAATATTGGAAACAACCATGTGCACAATCCTTCTTTCGTATGAAGACATTGGGCTTAGCTCTTCGGATATTCCCGTGGCAAGCACTTGAAATGCTTTTTCCCGTGCATGTTTTTTGGTGCCTTCAATCCTTTTGTCGCGATATCCGTCTATGTCAATAACCAGAGATTTGTTGTGCTGAGCGATTTCCTTTCCCATTATTGAGCGCAGAATATGCTGAAAAGACTCCAAGCCCTCCCCCCCTTTGCCAATTAGCAGAGCCGGCGATTCTAGGTTGAAGTTCATAAAAACTATATTGTCTTTAAATGTAACAATGGGATCAGCATCAAAGCCCATTAGGTCTAGGAGATTTTTTGAGTTGTCTTTAATTTTTAGGATCAATTCTTCCATTCTTGTCCTTCGATTTAAGTCTGCTGCAAAAGAATAATACCGCACCCACCCAATTGAATCAATGCCCGTGCCGGCTATTTCTTTTCGCGTATGGTAATCGACACGCCTTTTTTCTTGTCCTGTTTATCAAGCCGGCCCTGCATTACCTTTGTCATTAAGTCTTTTTTTGCTGGTTTTTCGGCTTTATTTTCTTTGGGTTCATCAATCTGTACAGGACTTAATTCAGCCGAATTTTCGTTTTTAGTTTTTAGTTTTTCGTTCCGGATGTTTGTATTCACGTAATACTGCTGGCCGATGCTAAAAATTGTAGTGATAATCCAGTAAATCACCAAAGCCGCGGGAACAGACCGGGCGATGAAAATGGTGATTAGGGGAAAAAGAAATATCATCTGTTTGTTCATCATTGCCATCGGATCATTCTTTTGTGTAGGAGAAGCCTTTGGAAGAGTCATCCACGAAAGTAACATCTGCGTGGCACCGGCAATAATCGGCAGAATCCACAAATCGTGCAGTGCCAGATTAAACCCTAAAAATACCGTGTGCAAGGCTTCTGGGCGCGGCGTAAAGGAGTACAAAAGGTCATACCGAGAAGTATCAAGGCCGATTTGGAATACTTGATATAGAATAATGATGATTGGAAGCTGAATTAAGAGAGGCAAACACGAGCCCCAAGGGGACGTCCCCTCTTCTTTGTAGAGCCTCATCATTTCCTCATTCATTTTTTTCGGATCATCTTTGTGTTTCGTCCTGATTTCATTCATCTTTGGCTGAACCGCTTGCAGCTTTACACTCGCTTTTGCCGCCTTAAGGGAGCTTGGCAACAGAATCAAACGGATAATGATCGTTAAAATGACAATAGACCAACCCACAGAACCGCCCGTTGCCCATGCGAAAAAGATTAGAAGATTATAAAACGGAATATAGAGCACTGCTCTAAAAATTTCTTTAATAAAACTCATTAAGTTCCTTATTGTTACATTGCTAAATGGTTAAATTGTTATTTTTCAAGTTTGTCATTTGTATATTTTATCAAGTAATTTATTGATCGCGGAAGCTTTTGTAAGTGCTCCAAAAATAAAACAATTTAACAATGCGGGCTATTTGACTTCGTCAATTCCGCCACCACTCCATGGATTACATCTTAAAACGCGCCAAAACGCAAGTGCAAGGCCCTTTCCGGCCCCGTATTTCATCACCGCTTGGCGGCCATATTCCGAACAATGCGGAGTATATTTGCAATATCCGCCTGAAAATCTTGCCGAAAACCAACCGGTGTCAGGAGACAATGTCCGCTGATATAATTCAATAATTTTTATAACAATCTTTTTCATTTAATTACATTTGCTCTTTTTAAGCCCTCTATTATCTGTAGTTTAATTTTTCCGTAATTATATGGCAGGGGAAAGTCTTGTTTAACCATAATCGCTACATCAAAGCCTTGGTTTATCTGTGGCCAAGTTTCTTGCACAATGGCTCTCAGGCGTCTTCGAAGGGCATTGCGGCGGCTTGCCCTTTTATCAATCTTGTTTGAAACAACAAATCCAAACCGGGATTTGTCCCGCCCCTTTGCAACACGAAAAACGAGGTTTTCTGTATAAATCGGTTTGGATGATTTAAAAATCTTCTGAAAATCTTTATTGGTTCGAAGTCTGTTTTGTTTTGGAAGCATGAGCCGATTTTAGCACAAATATGAGCTTAATACGAATAAACACAGAGACAGCCACCTCGATGCGAGATGGCTGCCCTGAAAGTCCCTCCAGGTTGTTGGTCGCTAGAAGCGGCCGATGTTGTACTGGGCGCAGACGCTGTCGTCCTGCCCATCCACGCAGAGCCGGTATAGCCCTGATGCGCGGCCGGACTTCCAACAGAACTGGATGGTCTGGTAGGGCTTGCACCCCGCCTGGTATTTCACATACCCCATCGCATCCAGGCCCCTCACGATCTTGACCGGCGGCGTCGTAACGTCCGCCCGCCACGGGTCGTATCCCCACACACGAAGACACGAATTCCAGGGGTTGACCTCGGCGCCGAGCCTCAGCCGCTCATTGTCCGTCCTGGCAAGCCAGAGGACATCGGCCGGCTTGTACCCTGCCATCAGCAGAGTGTAGGGCCCGTCCACCTGCTGTTCGGCGTAGAACCACGCCGAACCGCGAGCAACGGTCACGGTTGCAGCCGTGTACTCGCCTTGGACGAACACACCCGGAGACACCGACACCTCGTCCGCGAAAGCGACCGAGACGGACAAAGCCAACATTGCGATCAGAACAGCGGTAATAGCGCGCATGTTTGCGCCTCCTGTACCCGAAATTGTACGCCTGATACCGACAATTCAATATATACTATTTCTCATCAATTGTCAATCTTCTCGAGCACAAAAAAAGAACCCGTGGGGCTCCCAAATACATGATTAAATGGTTATATTATTATTCTCAACAATTTAGCAATACAGCAATTTAGCAATTTATTAGGCTGAAAGTTTCGCTCTGCCTTTCGCTCGGCGGTTTGCAAGAACATTTCTGCCGGCACGAGAAGCCATGCGCGAGAAAAACCCGTGTTTCTTTGCCCTTCTTCTTTTGTTTGGTTGGTATGTGCCTTTTTTCATAAGATCATTCTTCAAAAATAAAAACACCGAAATCG
This sequence comes from Patescibacteria group bacterium, assembly GCA_041674405.1. Lineage (NCBI taxonomy): Bacteria > Patescibacteria group bacterium. Next base: position 50,820 of record JBAYVT010000004.1, read on the forward strand.
TGTTTGACTTAAGTAAAGTACCATAATTAATAGTTAAAGTCAACGATTTAGAGATAGTGGCTTTGCCCAGTGAAGAGCCCGAAACTGAACGAAGTGAATTTTGGAGTGTCTTCACGGACAAAGCAATACAATATATGCGTGCAGGAGTAAGGGTCTTAGGGGGCTAGAGGGCTGCCCCGCAATTAAGCCCTCTGCCCCCTAATATAATGGCTATTTTATTTGTAGGTTTCTCGGCAAGCTCGAAATGACAAGTGTATTTGAGATTGTCTGCCGTACTACGTCAGACAAGGCATTAATCCCGAGCTTGTCGAGGGATTGACTCATTCGACTGTGCTCAGAGTCAATCCAAAAACTTTGAGTAATTTATCACCATTATAGCCACAGCAATTTATCCCGAGCTTGTCGAGGGATTGACACACCCTGTGGATAACTTGATATAGTTTTTACATAAGATTAATTGCCTTAAGGAACTGAATGGACCTGGTCGAAATTTGGCGAAATTCATTAGGTGAACTCGAAGTGTCCATATCACGGGCCAATTTCACGACGTGGTTTAAAAATACTTTTATTCTCGACTTCAAAAAGGGCATTTTAACAATCGGGGTGCCAACTTTTTTTGTTGAGGATTGGCTCAAGAAAAAATATTTGTCCGAAATTGAAAAGGCACTAGCTCACCAGATCAGCGAGGAAATAAAACAAATAAAGTTTAAGGTTGCCACCCCTTCCACAGAGCAAGTAGTCAGGTTTGAAAAAGACAAAGTTGTCCACACCCCTGTGGATAACAAGGAGGCTATTAAACCGACTCACATCGTTCAGACTTTAACAGAAAATTCGACACTAAATGACTATTATAGATTCGACAATTTTGTTGTAGGCTCATCCAACCAATTGGCATACGCTGCTGCCGACGCGGTTTCAAAAACCCCTGGAATTGTTTACAATCCTTTATTCATTTATGGCGATTCAGGTCTCGGCAAAACTCACCTAATGCAAGCCATCGGGCATCACGTCCTTTCAAAAAATCCAAACAAACGCATCCTTTATGTTAGTTCGGAAACTTTTGTTAATGATTATATTTCGGCTGTTGAGTCTGGTTCTGGAAAAGCAAAAGATTTCAAAAACCGTTATCGCAACGTCGATGTCCTTTTAATTGACGATATTCAATTTTTATCAGGCAAAGAGGGGACACAAGAAGAATTTTTTCACACCTTTAATCATTTACACCAAAACAAGAAACAAGTTGTCCTTACCGCTGACCGCACCCCGAAAGCAATTAAAGGGCTTGAGAGGCGCTTACAAACGCGTTTTGAGGGTGGAATGGTAGCTGACATCGGATTACCGGATTTAGAAACAAGAGCGGCAATTCTGCGACAGAAAGCCAAAGTTCAAAACTTTGAAGTGCCGGATGATGTCATCAACCATATTGCAGAAAATATTAAATCATCGGTCCGCGAGCTCGAAGGAGCATTGACTAAAATTTTTGCATTTTGCAATCTAAAACAATGCGAACCAAATATGTCGGTGGCTTCAGAAATATTAGGTAATATTATTGAAGACAGAAGAACCACTATTACTCCAGATCTAATCATCCGAGAAATATGCAAATATTTTCATGTCCCTGTTGAGGATTTACTTGGCAGAAAAAGAAATAAAGAGATTGTGCGGCCAAGGCAGGTTGCAATGTATCTTTTGCGCCACGAGGCATCACTTTCTTTTCCGGAAATTGGGCGGGAAATGGGAGGAAAAGACCACACTACTATTATGCATGGATGCACGAAGGTAGAGAGTGAAATATCACAAGACTTAAGGTTAAAAGATGAAATATCAAATATTAAAAACAAAGTTCATCTGGTAGTTTCTTAATTTTCCACATCGGTTTGGAAATAAAAACAGATATTTATTGTAATAACATTAATAATAAGGCCTGTGGATAGTGTGGAAATCTTTAAAAAATGTTTATCACTTTAACAATTTCAATAAATATCCTGTGAATTAATTAGTGCACAAGCTGTGTCTTTCCTGTGAAAAAAGCTTTGTAAGTTGTTTATAACTTTTTCAATAAATTTTATCTTTGGAATAATTCACATAAATATCCACAATTTTCCACAAGAAAAATCTCAGTTATCCACATATCACAAACAAGAAATAAGAAATAAGAAATGTGGTACTACAAAATTAGCCATTAACCAAAACCAAAATTATCCACCACCCTGTGGAAAACATCAAAAGTAAATATCAAGCAAAAACCAATACATTATCTAATTAACCAGCCAATCAATTAACTAAGAATAGAGGAAAAATGAAAGCGACAATATTACAATCGAATTTTTCAAAAGCAATTAATGTGGTTTCTCGTGTGGTTGGAACCCGCACAACGTTGCCAGTTTTAAACAATATTCTGCTTTCGATAGATAAAGGAAAAATCAAACTATCGGCAACCGATTTGGAGGTTGCTATCACAACCCAGGTTATCGGAAAAATTGATGATTCGGGAAAGGTTACAATTCCAGCGAGACTCTTGTCCGATTTTGTCCACAATAACAGCGATGAGCAGATTTCTATTGAAACAAAAGATCTTTCCGTAAATTTGAGATCAGACAGATTTGAGGCAACAATCCAAGGTATTGATGCCGATGAATTCCCTACAATCCCCGATATGGACAAAGATGCTTTCTGTGAACTTGCCGGGAAAGACTTAATTGATGTACTTAAAAAGGTCACTATATCCGCTGCAAATGATGAAACACGGCCGGTGCTAGCTGGTGTTTATATGAAATTTGAGGGAAAATCAGCAATTTTTGCTGCCACGGATTCATACAGACTGTCAGAAAAAAAGATTGCCCTTTCCAAGGAAGTAGAAAAAAAAGAAATCATTGTGCCGGCCCGAACCATGAATGAGCTACTTCGAATTCTTTCCGGTGAAATGGTGGAGAAAGTTAAATTAATCGCAGAAGAAAACCAAATTTCATTTGTGGTTGCCGATACCCAGATCGTGTCGAGACTGATTGAGGGCAATTTCCCAAATTACGAACAGATTATTCCGAAGAGCTCGAAAATTAATGTTAAAGCCCCGACAAGCGAAACTCTTTCTGCTATTAAAATGTCGGCTCTTTTTGCCAAAGACATGGCAAACAACATCAAAATCATATGCAACAAAGATGGTATGACCGTAAAATCGGCAACAACCGGCGCCGGATCGACAACATCACATGTGAAGGCAAATGTTTCCGGAGGTGAAATCGAGGTATCATTCAACGCCAGGTATCTTTTGGATGTGATAAATATTCTTCCCGATGAAGACATTGTCCTAAGCTTTAATGATGAGGCGTCAGCCGGGGTTATTAAATCGGAAAAAGACAAAGAATTTGTCTATCTCGTCATGCCACTAAGGACAGAACAATAATAGGAAATTTCATCCACAGAAACTTCACGCAGAAAAGCACAGAAAAACATTCCCGGTAGCCTGTTTCTCCGGAGAGATTGGGGTTAAAGGTTCCGTGTGATTCTGTGTAATAATTCTGTGAGGTAAATACATTGCAATGATATCTCGCTTGAAACTTGAAAACTATCGAAACTACGGCAAATTTGAGCTTGTCCTCGATAAATCCACTGTTCTTGTCGGCTTGAATGGCGTGGGGAAGACCAACATCCTCGAGGCTGTTGGTCTTTTATCATTTGGCAGGTCGTTTCGCGAAGAAGACAAGAAAAACTTAGTCAAATTCGATGCAGATTACGCTCGCATTACAGGTGACGAACTTACGCTGTATTTGCAGAAAAATCCACGACTTTTAGCCGCGGCCAAGGAGCGCGGAGTCAAAAAAAAGATGTCCGAATTTATCGGCACACTCTTAACAGTCGTGTTTTCGCCCGAAACTATAGAGATAATTACCGGCTCGCCGGCCGAGAGGCGCCGCTTTCTTGATGTCATGATCTCTCAGGTTGAGCGGGAATATCTTCTGGCGCTTTCCGTCTACAACAAAGTCCGTAAACAGCGGAACCACTTATTGCAGCGGATCGGGGCGGGTGAGGCGTCCGAAACCGAGCTAAAATTCTGGGACGGAGAGCTTGTCAAGAGCGCCGAAATTATCAACGCGAGTAGGCGGGAGGCGGTAGTGTTTATCAATAAAATTTTGCCCGATTTTTACGCCAATATTTCCGGAGAGAAAGGGGAGCAGCCTAAGGTTGTTTATCACTGCAAATCGGGTGACGATTTGGCTGCGAAACTCGCTGAAAATTGGCGCCGCGAGGTGGCGTATGGAGCGACAATTTACGGCCCACACAGGGATGATCTCGAGTTCTATCTAGACACGCGCAATATGGCAAATTTTGCCTCGAGAGGCGAGATAAGATCGGCGATTCTGGCGCTCAAAGTCGCCGAACTCGAATTTTTAGAAAAGCATGTGAACGATCGGGCTGATCGGGAAGAGAAATATGCCTCCCCGATCCTCCTCCTAGACGATATTTTTTCCGAATTTGACCCGATTCGCCGCGAGCATTTAGGAGCCCTTATTTTGAAGTATCAATCGCTGATAACAACGACAGAAAAAGCGCACCTATCAGCCGAGCTTCTAAAAAATTCTAAAATAATTGAGTTAAAATAATATTATGGACAAGATTGAGAAGTTATTGATGGGTGCTCTCAACAAGAAGGGGCTTGCTGGAGCGGCTACAAGCTCGCATGCCTGTTTTTTGGCCGAAAAATGGGGAAAGGGGCGGCTCAAAGCCATATCCTGCTCTCGGGGGATTCTGAAGGTCTCTGTGAGCTCATCCGCTGCTGCCCAGGAACTCTCTATGGACGAAGAAGAATTGCTCTCTCATATCAATGTTAAGATGGGTCGAGAATGCGTTAAGCGTTTACGTATAATCAACTCTGATTAAACGCGAAAGAGCCGCGTTGATCTTGAAGCCCCGCGATTTCCAATCGCGAGGCGTATTCAGCCAAAAAAGATTGGCTGATTTTTGGTACCGCAGGGCGAGTGGGAGAGTGATTTAAGGATATCAAAATTCTAATTGTAAATGTCAAATAATTATCCACAGAACCTTGACTTTGGGGCAGTATTGTGGTATATTGGAGCGTTCGATAATAATCCTTAGGGCGCACAGCTGCGATTAGCGCAGGCGTCCAAGGTACTGATTGTCAGGAGGTGGCAGACATGCGTCTGTCCACGATAATTGGGTTAGCTATGATGTTGGTGTCGGGGGCGTTCGCGGGAGAGATCGCAGTCTGCCCGCAGCCTACCCCTCAGAGACTGGCGATCGCGCCGGTCTCTGCCTCGTCCCTTGGCCAGTTCGAGTGGTGGGTGGACGAAGAGGAGGCGGCCGGCCTGGTCGAGGAGCGAGCCTATGAGGTCGCTCCCTGCATTCTGGCCGCCTACAACATGGAGCTGGTAGAGCGGAAGATGCTCGGGATCGCAGAGGCCGAGCAGGCCTTGGCAGAGGATCCGTACATGGACCCCACTACCTTCGAGCAGCCTGGCCAGGGCGTCGGCGCCAACTGGCTCCTGGTGGTTACGGTCACCAGGATGAGCGTGGAGGATAAGTCCGTGGACGTTGAGATCCGCGGCAACTCCTATCACGCTGAGAAGTCCATGATAACGGTCTGGCTGCAGGCGCGGATCGTCAATGTGGGGACGAAAGTCGTGTCACCCGCGCTATCGATTCGCAAGAACTGCACGATCACGACTGACCAGCAGCTCAGCCTGCAGAGCGGCGAGTGGGATCTGGGCGGTGATCAGCGGACGGACATCGTGACCGATGCCGTCTATAAGATCACCGACTCTGGTCTTGCCGAGCTCTTGGGGCAGCTGCTGCCCAAGCTTGGCATCAGGACTGGGGCGCAAGCCGGATTCCGGTACGACCCGCAGACGGGCGAACGCATTTCGGTGATTGAGCAGACATACATCTGCCCGAACCCGAGATGCAACCGGATCTCGCCGAAAGGAGCGAACTTTTGCCCCTACTGCGGCGCCAGGTTGGACCGGCCCTGCGAACCCGCACCGGCAATCGAAAGGGCGCGGCCCTGTGAGCCGCCACCAGCCGCTAACCGCGACAAGGTGAACCACGCCGGCGGATAGCCGGCACCAAGGAGGAGAAGTACCAAAGGAGCGCCCTTAACCGGGCGCTTCCTTTGTGTTTAAATAGGTTATTAGTTTTTAGTTAAAATCCGACATGTGTATACGCGGTAGTCTGTGGATTTGCCCACATGCCAGCCTTGGTGCCGTTACACAAGCCGTTTGTTTGCCCGCCGCCAGTGACATTTTTACATATGGTATCTGATGTAAGTGCTGACCAAGCATTTACATCTTCCCAACGGCCGGTCATGACCTGGGTTGGGACGAGCTTTTGATCATCTGTACTTGATGGCATGTCGTATAAGTTTTGGATGAATTTATTGGCCTTGTATTGTGCAGCCTCAATTATCTTTCTCTCTCTGGTTTTACTGTCTATACCATTCCATACCCCGAGATTTCCGTTGTCCACTATATCGGGTGATGGTGGTGATTCGATGCTAGGATAATAACCATCAGCTGTACACAAGTATTCAACTTTGTAAACACCAAAGAGGTTATTGTAAAGGATAATTGCCACATCAATTGCTGCTTGTATCCAGTTGCCATACAGAAAGCTGATAGTGGCATCCAGAAGAAGCGATAAGGTGCCAGGAGCAAGTCCGAGCTGCTCGTCCCATTTTGCCAATGTGTCGCCCAGAACAAGCCTTGCCGCATAAGAGATTGCCGCAGCCTTGGCATTTGCAAGATTGGCACCAGAAGCCCCGCTTCCGCCGGACGCAGCAAATGCCTGCTCTGCCTGTTTAAAGTTCTGGTACAAATTATAAAGATTTTGGCTTGTGCCTGGCGGCAGACCAAATGTCTTGTCAACAAATCCGCCAACAAAGTTTAGGGCAAACGATGGGCCCCCATAAATGTCTGCTAGAGATTGAAGCTTATTTCCAGCTATTGATAGTGCCCCTTCTAAGCTTCCAGTCTGAAGAAATCCAAGAATACCACCGAATGTGCCTTGGCCGAAATCGACCCCAAAAATCGAGGCTGCCTTACCTGTAATGTAATTATCTATTGTGTTAACGAGAGTTCCGTCGGCAGTGGCTGATCCCAAAAGGCCATTCAAAGCGCTCTTAAAGTCAAAGCTGTTCGGATCAGAAATAAAATTTTGTAGTGTTCCCAAGAATCCGCCCGGAAGAAAATCTATTCCGAGGTCATTCCGGATTAAGCCCTCGGCATATTCAAGTAGGGTAGTTGTCCGCGTCCAATCATTCCCCTGAAACATGCTGCGGGCAAAATCGGCAGGAATATTCGGATCCAGCCTGTGCAAGGCTAAATCAATTGATTTATACTCCACTCCCTGGCTCCAAATATTTGTAGCAAAGTCGATTGCTGCTTGCCCAGCGTTTAAGACATCAAGCGCTCGAGTATTGCCAATTCGAACATTTAGAAGGCTGTCAATTGCCGCCCCTGTATCAATCCCAGCAGTAATGCGCAATCCATTGTCAACTTGAAGATTTAGAATCGGCGCACTTGAAGTATCCGATGCACCCGGGAAATTAAGGCCAATGTTAATAATCCCGTTTGGAGGCCCAAGGTTAGATGATGTAGTAGAATCGGACAATATCCCGGTTGAAACGTTGAAGGTGGCGTTACCGGCGGCGATCGTCCAGTTGTAACTAGAATTAGTCAGCTGGTTCCATCTTTGTTGCTCTGCTGCCAGGCGAACGGCAATTTCCTGTGTTAAATCTCCATATACCAATCGCGTTAGATCGCTAAAATTAAACTTGAATGAATTTAGGGCATTTATTGCGTTGTCGTATGTTTCAAATATTCCCAAATTGAAGGGCAATCCGTCTTTGCCGGAATACATTTGGGGGATATTCATGACTGCACCTAGGAGCTGAATCGGCCTAAAATCCCCATAGAGAATTTGCTGGAAAGTTGAAGAGTCAAACCCGTCCATGTTTAGGAGATTTTTGAGAGAATATTCCAGGTTGCCGGCAATATCTTTGATCGTGAAATTAACTTGCAAATCTTTAAAAGCGTCCCCGACAAGTGTGTTTAACTGTCCCCCGATCGTGGACTTGAGGCAAGATTCCGTATCTCCACTGCCGCCAAATATCGAGAGCCCGCATCTTATGTCCGGATTGCCCAAGATCAATGTCTTGAATACTGAAGTCAATCCTAAACTGCTGTCAAATGCCTCGGCACCAAAGGATATTAATCTGTTAAAAGTTGTCTGAGGGTCTTGCAGAATTGTGGCCATGGTGCCTTCCGGCAAACCGGCTTTTTTATCCAGATTCCAAGAGAAAATATTGTTTAATGTACCATAAAGATCACCCATGTTATCGCCGGGATCTTTGATCCAGGTGATGAGATTGTTTATGTCGCCATCTGTTATTTGCCTGTCGCTGCCGTCTTGTAGCCCGAGTCCTTTTATCAAACCCGAAATCAAATTGTTCTGAGTTGCGGCATCAGTAACCTGGCGTACGTATTGGTTTATCGGGAAAATCTCACCCAGGCTTCCCGCGGTTGGCGAGGCAAGAAGCTTGACTGTTGTGCCATCCGGCAGCCCGAGATTGCGATCCAGAAAAGATAATCTGCCAACGAAGTTGTTCCACGAAGGTTCGTTCTGGCTAAATAAGGTGGCAATTGTATCCGAATTAAATCCACCGGTGCTTCCTTTTGAGACCAGGGAATCAATTGTCTTTTGTAATGCATCATTCACTCCGGTCCAGTTAGTGCCTAAGGCCTGGTAATAAGTTACAACGGAGTTTAGTTTTTGATAAAAGCTGTTTCCTGCATTCACATTAAAGAAATTTTCACCCATAGACTTTAATTCTGCATTTACAACACTGATCTCTTCTTGGCTTACCGGAATTTGGAACGCTTCGGCAAATTTAACAACCCCGACATTCTTTGCAACACCCAAAATATTTCCGCTTTTTAGCGACCCAGCCGGTAATCCGAGCAGTGACTCTGCTTTATTTGACCCAACACTGCTACCGGTGAACAAAGAAGCCAAGTCAAGGTTGCCTGTGCCAATAGAGTTACCGATAAGATTAGTTGATATTTGAGTGGCTGCGCACTTTCTTGCGCTTGCATTATCATTGTTTAGGAGCCCCGAAGCGGTACCTTTTTGCAGATTGAGGCTAGAATCTAGAATTGAGCTGCCGATTTTTGCGAATACGCTCTTTGAATTGCCGTTAAATATATTGAAGATATCGTCAGCGGTCAATCTTCCGGATCCTATTTGTGTTCCGATAGATTGGTTTACAGAAGATGCGGCAAGCTTGTCGACTATGTTGTAGCCAGAAACCTTTAGGTAGTCGAGCGGGACTTGCCCACCGGAGCTATTTTTATTCTGCCTTGAAAATACCGCTTCGCTTTCTTCAGTCGAGATATTTAGCCCGAAGTCCAAAATCTTTTCAAATTGGATAAGATTAGCATCGCTAAATGGCTTGGACGATGTATTATCAGAAACAAATGTGTCTAGGGCAGCTTTTATTTTATCAGCACTTCCATAATCCTTTAGGAAGTCTTTTGCCGCGGCAATTCCTTCGGCAGAAAATTGTGGCGGGAATGACCTAAAATAATTTTCGAGGTAAGAAGGAACTCCGCTGCCTGTTTGTGAAGCTCCTTTAGATATGTCCAAAGATAACAAATAAACTGCGTTTGCAATTTCGTCAGTATAATTTATTTTTTTATCATCGTTTGCGCTCTTGTATTCACTAGCAGCAGAATATGTGCTAAATATATGTTCGCCGGCTTTGTCGAAATACACGTAGCTATTGTCTGGTATGGTCGTGCCTGCGATATCGACATTTTGTATGGGCTGGCAGGGATTGTCAGGCGTTGCTGCTGCCATTAAGTAATTGTTGTGGTCGACGAAGTAAATTTGGTTAACCCCAGGATTGTCATTTCCTCCCTTGTGTGTCATAAACGCCTTAATCGCTGCTTCGGAAACATGCATTTTTGTTGCCAAAAGCCTGATAGTATCGCTGTCAGCTTCCGATTGGTCATATCCACCGATTTGTTGTCCGGTGATAAATTTCTCGGTCGTCCCGGCCGGCAGCTTGCTTTTCACGTCATTCGCAATCGCCTTGGAGCGAGCCGAAGACCACGCGCTGAAGCTGTTGTTCATAAGGTCATCAAGATCAAATCCCTTTAGTCCCATGCCCGATGCAAGAATATTGTTTGCTTTGCTCCGGCTTATTTTCAATTTGTTTACCATGCCGTCACGAAGGTCTGCCAAAGATTTTGGTGACGACAGATCAGATCCTGTTAAAATTGAGCTTCCGGCAACTCCAGCTTGCTCCTCAAGAGCTGCTGAACCGATGGCACGGAAAAAAATGTCTTTGAAACTTTGGCTGTTCTTTGCTTGGTCATTGTTTTTTGCCAGAGCCAGTGCGTCCGAAGCATATTTTAGGGCCTTTGAAGAGATCCCCAAGCTGCCGCTTAGTTTAGCTGAGGCAGCGCCAGATACTAAATCTTGCAAAGTAGTTTTTCCGGACAGGAACGAAACCAGGTCTCCCAATCCAAGCTTGGAGCCACCCAGATCGATGGAGGAAAACTTAATATCACTCAAGTGCAAATCTTCAATCTTAAAATCCGCCTGCTCGTTTCCAGTGGTGATCTCATATGCAGATTTTGTGATATCTTGTACATTCTGCATTACGCCATTGAGCTGGTGCAGATAATCGGAAAATGTTCCGTCATTGCTTGAAAGGCCTTCGGAGAGATCTGTAGATCCGGAAAATACCGGGGAGCTTGCTTCGTTAATGATACTGCCAATCGCGATTGCGGCTGTTGTTGTGTCTCCGCCTCCCGGGTTTGCATCAGCCTTTTCGGCAGCGGTCGCGAACACAGACAAAGCCTGTTTTAGAGCGTCATCCTTTGCTTTTATTGTGCTATTTAATTTGTCTGATACTGCGCTTGAAGCAGACGTATAACTTTGTATTCGTTGATTTAGAGTGTTCAGTGTGGACTTAATGCCGTTGATTCGGTCGGTATAATATGCCTGATCGCGAACATTTTTATTTTCTAATACATTTGAATTGTTTGCTTCTTGTGTTTTTTTATCGTCATAGCCCGAAGTCTCAAGTGCTTGCCTTAAGTTTTTTTGCCCTATTTTTTTGAAAGTACCGGCCGGGTCTGATCCTATGCCAAATAAATTTGCGAAATCGATCTGGTTTATGCCAAGCCTTGAGGCATAGGTTTGCACCTGGATTTGTGCGGTCTGCAAAGACGGCTCCTCTGCTGTATTGGTGGGAACATCTGTTGTAAATGTTGCATTTGGATTTTTAAACCAGTTGCTCAAATTTGTTCTTGATTGCTCGCCGTTTTCAAGAGCGCTCGATAGAGCAAAGATGCCAGCGTTCAATAACTGGTCCTGAGAAATTGTCCCCCCAAGAAAACTGGCCAGAGTGCCGGCAGGCAGATTAAAAATACTATCATTTTGGCCATATGAACCATTAAAGTTTTTGTATACATCCGCTCTTTTTGTGATGTAGCTTTCTGCAATTTGCTGTAGATAATTTGGAAGAGAAAGAACCCCGGCCTTAAGAGACGCTGTTGTTCCCGATCCCAAGCCGAAATCGGTATCGAGGGCACTTGGAAATGCGATTATGGTTGAAAGCTGGTTTTTTCCAATTGTAGAAAGCACATCATTAAGTCCGGATTTATTGAATGATCCCGAGGCAAGGCCAAATTGATTTTCAATTAATCTTGCTCCGATTTGGCTATATAGGCTTGGCTGATTCATTGACTGAACGTCGAAAACTCCCTCTGGCAGTGAAAGTTCTTGAATTATTCTCTCTCTTCCGATTTGGGCGAGAATATCGGCCCTGTTCTCGCCGGTGAGTGAGCCGTAGGGGAGGCCAAGGGCTTGTTCTATCCCGGCCCTACCCAGAGATTCTTCGAGGCCATCAATATTTAAGACCGAACCATCCATAAATGGGCCAGAAGGCAACGATAAGGCTTCTGCAATTATCGAGCCGCCGATTTGTTGTAACGTACCGGAAAGGTCAAGGTTCCAAAAATCTGAATCAGTTCCAGAGTTGATGGTATTGGCAAGAAATTGTTGGCCAACCAAGGTTAATACATCACTGAAACTATCTATGTTCATATTCTGTATATCAGAGAAATTCAGCCCGAGGCCAGATAGCATTTCAGTTATCGAGTCCTGGGACATTCTCTGTATTGCCGTATTGAAACTGGAATCAATCGCTGCCTTGTCTTTATTGTATCCTTCGGATGTTTGCCACAAGAGCTTAATGTTCATTGGAGGCTGGGGGATCTTGGTATCGCTGCCAATGCGGCGTTTTTTGATCAAGGTGCAGCGTATATCATCGATTTGCGAAATATCAAAAGCCTGCCCTGCATTATGCGCTGAAACTATCCGCGGGCTTTCATTGGTAATAATAAAATCTGAGATCGATTTCCCGTTATCATCAACGAGTTGCCCGCTTAAGAGGCTATCCTTTTGCTGAATTCCTGCTTCCGCTGCTAGTTCCCCAACGCCAGAATTGTCTTCCTGTGCCTTGTATTCCTCAATTGTTTGTTCTGATTCGGCTTTTTTCTCACTGTCTTTTTGTTCGGCCACCTCAGATTCCCTGGAGAATTTGGTTACATCGTTTGTATAACTATTTCTAATCTTATCAACCTGAATTCGCCAGTGCCCGGCACCTCCAATGGGGCTATTTTTTGGACGGACCAGATAATTGAGGGTATCAATAATCCGTTTATCAATTTTGGTATTTATAATACCTTCGACAGCGGAAACCACATATTGTTTTCCTGAATCATCCTGCATTTGTTGAATCATTGATTCTTGGTCAGTTTCAAATATCTGTGCAAGAATATTTGGGCTTGCGAGAAGACGCTGTGTTAGATATCCCTGCGTGAAATATTTTGCGGATGCGTTGTCAGCAAATTTTGAAAAGCCTTCCCAGTCACTTTCGCGCATTTGGTTTAGGCTGCTTATGTCTTTGCCGGTTAAGCGTGAAAGCTCAGACGCATCGCTTTTAAGGTCTGGGAGAACAGAATTGACCAAAGCAATATTTTCCAGATCTTTCTTGTCGCTTGGGTTTAGAATTATTTTGTCCGACAAAATCAAACCGGTTGAGCTCGCATTTTTATTAAGTGGTGCAGGCGCAACGTATTGGGTGACTGGGGCTGCATCAGTGTCTGGGGTGGCAATCAACTCATCGGCAGGGAGCGAATCATCAAAATTATCTGTTGCCGGTCCGCTTGCGGGAACTGTATCTTTAGCAGATTCTCCGGAGTAATCAGCATCTGACCCAACCTGGTCATTTCCTGAATTAGCATATTGATCCTCTTCGAGTGCCTGCACAATCATGGGTTGGTATGGCAACATTACCGAAGTTATGATTACAATCGGTATTACTAGAAAAGAAAACAATTTTATAAATTTATTTGTCATGAAGGGCCCATAGTCCTTTTATAAGTCCGCTATTTAATTCGCTGGCAGGCGAATATCTGGCCGGCCGGCCGCGCGACGCTTCGGCTGAAGGATCGTTCAGTACTAAGAATTTGTCGTCTTTGCTCACTCCGATAATTACAACCCAGTGTTGGCCGGTAGCCCGAAAGGCTGTAATACCTTGTGCTAAAATTGGATTTCCAGCGGCAATCTCTTTTTTGACCGAGTCTAAATTTCGAGGGACCTGTGCGAGCTCTTTGTTTAACCCTTTACTGTTTATGTAGCTGACCCAAGTAGCCTTGTCGAGCGCCATGCTGTGGTTTGTGTCAGCCAAATACTGGCCTAAAATATAGGGGGTTATTCCGGAAACTCCATAATAATTTGCAATCATTGCGGATGATGTAATTGCACACGCAGCACCTGCATACGAATTACGTTTACTGCTCCATCCTGCTGCTTGGCCAGGTTTGTCTCCCCATCTGGGATCGCCTTGATTGAAATACCATTTTGTCGGATCTCCAGGAACCGTTATTGAGTTGCCAAGAACTTGTTTTATATCGGCGGCATCAGCCTCGCTATAAACCGAAGCATCGATTGGCTGAGATTTTCCATCCATTCCACGATTTGATCCTGACATTCTGCCAAAGGCAGGGACGGTTATGAAAAATATTAGGAGAATGACAATGGCAATTGTGGTTAATGTCGGCCAGTTTGCGATCAAAAATGTTTTCAAAAAATTTTTGGTCGCGAATTTTAGTGCTTTGTTCGATAAATTATCCAGCGCTTTGCCAATAACCGGTAGTCTCTTTGCTGCCTCCCACGCTCCGCCAGTTGCTGCATCAAGCGCCTTGTCTTTGCCTGCATCGATTGCTTTATTAAGGACCTTGTTGCCGGTAACGCCGGAACCAGAACCGGATTTTGCCGCCGTTATGGCCGAGCCTCTCTCGTTTGGGCGCGGAGCCTCTGATTGTCCATCTAAATTTTCGTTATTAAATTCTTCTGGCATATTTAGCTCCAATTTCCTCCATATTGAAAATGCATTGCGTCGCATACTCCCTTAAATTTTGCTCCCCAAAAAAACCCGTTTTTTTCAAAAGCATCTGAAACAGCTTTGGGAATATCATGGGGGCACCCTGCTGGGTCACGAGGCCTTCCGGATCGTCTTCCATTGGGATTTTGGCCTGGATTAATATCACATGCTGCGCCAGTTGAGTGTGGGCTAAGAAGGCTGGGGCTATTCACATTGTGCCTCCAGTTATAACATCCAATATCTTTGATCTTGTATGTTGATCCACTACTTTTGATATCATTTACAACATTTTGGAGGGCAGGAACTATATACTTATTTACTCGAATTGAGTGGCCGAGAAAATTGAAATTAACTAGCTGCTTTTCTACTTCATTTTGTGTTTTTGAATGAAGAGCAGACTGAGCCTGTGATAATGACTTCCAGATTCCCACCTGTCCACTGCTTCCCGGACCATAACCACGAAAGTCTAAAGATCCGGAGACAAAATTATTAACTGGATTGGGGCTGGAACATTGTATTTGCCCAGGAACCAATTGTTTTAGAAAAGTGAAAAATATTTCCCTGTCTTCCGAGACATTATTTCTTGAATCAGATTCCGGCGTATATGCATCGATCCACCAAGTTTGAATCGCGGTTCCGGCAGGGCGATTTCCATAAGGCGCAACATTATCTCGTGCTTTTGTCAGGGTTTTTACATGTTTTGTGAGCTGGTCCTCGAAGGATGTGCTACCAGGAGCGACGCCAAACGCATAGCTTGGTTTGCCAAAGTTTTGCTCCTTGCCCCATGTGGCGATTGCTACAGCCGGATTTACACCAGCGGCCCTTGTGGCCTGAAGGATCTGATCAATACGCTCCTTGGAAGGCATGATACTTCTTCCGCCGAGTTTGGAGATTACAGAAGCAGAATCTGGAATTTCAGATGTGGAAGGACTTGTCCAGTTCTGATCTGGCATAACACATTCACCACCACCCCCCATAGCCAAGGGGGTTTCACCGGTGTTTTTGCGCATTGTTGCAAATGTCATGCCAGCAGCTGTGCCGGCGACGAGGAATGTCAAAACTGCGCTGATTCCAATTGCAATCACCACATTTCCTCCGGATCGTGAATTTAATTTGGCTCCCTCCATTTATCCCTCGCCTACAAACCTGTTTGATACAAATGGTTATTCGAAACAAAGTATAGAGTTTTGTTGTCCTTCGAAATCGAAAGTTCTGTAATATATACGCCCGAAAGTGGAATCGAGAAACCGATTTTTTGTTTAGAATCTACATTAAATTTAAACAAACTTTCTTGCTGTGTCTCCGGGTCATAGGTAGCGACGGCGATATTGGAATTATCAATCCAAACAATTTTGGAGATTATCGCTTTTATTCCAAGATCTCTGGCGTTTGATCCGTCGCTATTCATAACGGATACCTCTGATTTAACTGGATTTGAAGGGTCATCCGAGGTGGTTGTGTAGATAATTTTATTACCATCTGGCGAATATAAGGCTTCTTGGTTGTTGCCAGTGTCGGTAATATTTTTTACAGCCATCGTGTAAGCATTCAAAAGATAAATTTTGTTGCCGCTTGCATCGGTATTGCGTGGGATAATAAGCAGCCATTCTGACGAAGGCGACCATCTAAGATATGGGTTTGTAATGCCGTAATCTTTTAGGTTGAGGGCACGTTTGATGTTTGTGTTTGCCTTGTCCGCGAAAATGATTGATTGTTCGCCCGAAGATGGGGCATATGAATAAGCAATCTTGGAATCGTCTGGTGCCCAGGCGACATTACCGATATCGTCCCCAAATTTAACTTCCTGTTGGCTGACAAAATTATATTTTTGAAAATCAAAAAAGTATGCGGCGCTTCCTTTCTGAAAGAGGGCAGCATCTTTCTTGGGTCCCCAGACAATATTCGTAATTCCGGAAAAACCAGGATTTGATATCTGTCTTACATAGTCTACACTGCGGTCAGATTTGAACTGGATTTTGTAAAGTGCTGATTTGCCGCTTCCTAGAAACATAAGCGAGTCATCTTCATCACCGGTTGTGATATTATCTACCGGCAAATCTTTAATGTTACCAAGTGGCAGGACAATCGGTTTTGGTACCTCGACAAGATCAACTTGCACAGATTTACTGCGCCCGCCACTCAGAGTCAAATTCATAATTTGCGTTACGTATCCGTTTTTCTTGACAGTCAGAACATGATCGCCGGGTTTTGTGGTAATCTTGGCCGTGCCGTCAGGCAGGGTGCTTACAGGGGCGCTGTCAAGCAAAATGTTGGCGTCTTGCGGGGTAAATTTGACCGACAGAGTAGATCGGTTCAGGAGAATTATTAGGACCACCGCTGCAACCACTAAAATTCCCAAAAGCAGATACGCTTTTGATCTTAAAAAATTCATTTCGTCTGTGATTTTCATATTATTCTCCCAATAATTGTTTCGGATCCGTGGTGATGATTTGATCTTCGGCATATGATGCAACAATTTTTATGGCGACATGGTTTAAACCGGCGAAAAACAATCCTTCGCCTACATCCGATTGCAATAGAATATATTTTTCCCCCTCCGTAAGGCCGAAAGTCTCTGCGATTACATCGATTGACGAAGTGGATTGCTTCATGAGCATCTGCATAGAAGAGTTGGCAACCACTGCTTTTCCATATCTTGAACCTAAGAAATCTTCCACATCTTGGCTGATCACGGTAACTCCAAGGTAGTATTTGCGCGCCCGTTTTACTAAGCCGTGTAAGAATTTGGCAGAATCTTCGTATTGCATCATCCACCAAGCTTCATCAATAACCATCAAGCGGCGGCGCATATCCATGCGGATTTTGGTCCAGATATAATTTAATATCAGATACATCGCGATCGGCCGAAGTTGCTCTTCGAGATCGCGGACCGAAAACACCACAAAACCAGGCTTGAGTTCAAAGTTGGTAGTCTGGTTGAACATGCCAGCAAACGTGCCTTCGGTATATTTAGACAACCGCGCCCTCAAAGACTCGCTGCTGCCCATATTGGACAGAACATTGTAGAAATCTTGCATCACTGGCGGCTCATTTTTTTGGCTCTCTGGGTCGGTAGTAATGTCTTTGATCGCATATGTCTCATACAAACCCTTATCTACCAGAGCGTCTTCTTCTGGGGAAAGTCCACCAACCATAAGATTGATGAGTCCGTGCAACGAAGAGATGGTTGACCTTAGAACATCATCTCCCGATTCTTCTCCTGATTCGGAATGGGGAAGATCAAAAGGGTTAATGCGATGCTCGGCATTTAAAGAAATGCTTAGATAACTGCCCCCGACGGCCTCACAGAGCGACTTATATTCATTTTCTGGGTCAACTACGACCACATCTGTTCCCGACATCAAATAGCGCAAAATTTCAAGCTTAACTGCGTAAGATTTACCAGAGCCGGACTTTGCAAAAACCACTGAATTGGCATTTTCCAGATCAAATCTGTCAAAAATTATCAAAGAATTATTGTGGCGATTGATCCCGTACAATATTCCGTCATCCTGGGTAAGCTCAGTAGATGTAAACGGGAAGGTTGATGAGAGTGATCCAGTATCAAGGTTGCGAAGAACACCGATTTCATCAGTCATCAGAGGAAGGGTGGTGTTGAAACCCTGTTCCATCTGCAGGAGTGTTTGTTTGGAGTAAACTAGCATGCCGCCGAGAGTAGATTCAAGCTGTTCTGTCAGGGTGTTGAGATCGTCTGGGGTTTTTCCATAAATTGTGAAATATAATCCGAACTGGAACAACCTCATCTCACCTCGTTGTAACACGTCACGCAAGGACTCAACATCTCCTAGTGCTGTTTCCATTTCCGGATCTCTTGGGGCACCCTTCTCTTGCTCGATCATCATCGTTGACTCAAGTTTTCCGACTTGTTTTTTAAGGTCATACATGACATCTTTTGACTCGAGCGGGTGAATATACATCCCAATATCCATCGTAAGATCATAATCAATGATTGGGGAAAGCCAATTTGTATCTAGGTAACGCGGATAGGTAAATACGAATAAAGTTTTGATAAAATACTCACCCAGTTGCAGATAATTCGGTGTCACAACAAAAGCTGCCGGAGCGATGAGGTCACGCACCGAAGATAATCCCTGCGATACGGCATCGATTGTTTGGTCGGTTGCCTTATCGGCCCAGAATTTAGGATCCGAAGCTTGTTTTTCTCGCTTTGCAATGTTTTTTTGGGCAAGAGCTCTTGGGTCCTGGGTTGCTATTTGTTTTTGATCGTTATCAGCCATTTTACCAGCCAAAATCTTTATTTAATGCAGGATCGCTATCTGGATCATTTGTGGCTTTCGGGTTCACTGGTGGATTGTTAGGTTGGGGAGGTGTTTGCCTGTTCTGTGGCGGTTCATTAATACTTGTGCCGGATTCTTGTGATTGCGCTTTAGTTTGGGTTTCCGCAGTCTGGCTTTGTGGTGTGGCCGGCTTCTCTTGCGCCTCTGCTGCCGGTGGAGCCGGTGCGGTGCTCGGTGCGTTGGAAGAATTTGTGTTTGCGGATACCGTATTGTTTGAAGTCGTCGGCGCTTTCATGTCTCTTTCTGCGTTTTTTTCTATCGCCTGTTGTCTTTCTTCCTGTTCCTTTTTCTGCTGGGCATTAACTATTTCTGTGTTATCGATTGTAGATTCATCTTCAATCTGGCTGGGCTCGAGAGCCTCGTCTTCTTTGTCTTTTGTGTGTGTAACAAAAGCTGAGGCGAAAGTATTTGCTTCTTCTGCAAGCCTTTCCTTGCCGGCAACCTCGGGATTGTACGTGCTGTAAAGAAGCTCAATCACTTCTTGTGTATTTAGTTGCTTGCAATGTAATCCGATCGAGCCGAGGCCCTGGGCGACGGTAGTAGCGCGCTGCTTTAATTCGGTTGTGTATCGGGCATAGTCTTCTTCGGAAACCCTGAGCTGGGCAGTTTCATTATTCTTTTTGAAAAGCTTATCCAATATTCCGCCGTTATTTGTGACCAATGGCTGATAACCGACGGTTACGTAAAAAGTTTTTTTCATAATATTGGCTAGGTTGATAAGCTGAGAGACGAAGTCGACATAATCTTCTGTTTGCAACTTCAAAAGCTCGTTTTTCTGTTTTTCCGCCAATTTCTTAATCTTGTTTAAATATGGGGTCAAATCCAGTTTTTTTGATGAAATCAAAATCTCAATCGGAAAATGAAGCGAATTTAAGAAGCTTTGGTAATTAAAAATAATGCTATTTTGCTCTTGCTCGCTCTTTAAGTCGAAATTTATAGCAGCAACAGACATGACAATGCGGTATTGCCCGTTTCTCAGAATAACTATCCCGTCGCGAATGCCTGCGACCAAAACGTTTTCTTGGGTTGTGGGAGCTTTGACGGTAGCCATGCTTACCTCGTTGCAATATTATTATTTGAAGAATCCAGCGATTTTGCCATTCTTTCCATCTGCTCGCGGGTTATGTGTTTGGATTCGACATGCGTAGCCGATTCCTTTTCTGGATTTTTGTAAACTTCCACGTCAAACCCTGATTCTTCTCTTTGCCAAACGCGCATCCTTGGTTTGCCCATAAAAACAAACAAAGAAGCAAGAAAATGCAAAAAAGGCCGTTCGTTAATTTTAAGAAATATCAGAGCCAATGTAAAAAGTGCAACCATTATAGCTAAAAACAAGCCAAACATGTTTGGTATCGACATATAGCAGACATACGCCAATCCGCCGCCAACGACAGCATAGACAAACTGAAGCATTGTCAGCGGTCCCAAAATGCGATCCTGCATATCTATATTTTGCGGAACCTTGTAACGCAATTTCCCTCGCTCCCTCCTTTTGGAGTTCAAAGGATCGCTAAAAATCTCAAATCAATTGTAACACAATTGATTTGGAAAAAATAGGAAAAATTTTGACCAGTTATTCTATCGGTGAAAGAATGTTCGTTTCATTGGCAAGAGCGCCGAGAAATGCACCGCCAACTGCTAGCAGGCCCGTGCTAGATGCCTGGGATTCCGGAGTTGGATTTTGTTTGTCGAAACCGCCCCAGCCATCATAATATCCCATTGAATCCAAATCCAGCCCATCAAAATCTTCGCCTAAATGGCCTTTTTCTGATTGGACGATTCTCTTTATGGTGTTATAAAAAACTAAGTACGATTCGATTGCGCGGGAGATCCCGGGATGTTCCGTCCTTAACTTTTCTATTGAAAAATTTCCGCCGGCGATACCTTCGGCAATTTCGGCATATTTTGTACTAATTTCTCCTGATTGATCTGTATCCGATTCACTAATGCCGAGTTCTGAACTGGAGAAACGGCTGAAACTGCCGGGATCGAGCTTTTTAAGGCATACCTCTAAAAAGCTCAAGAAGCTTCCATCGCTCTGGAGATAAATGGCAGTGTAATCGGTTACAATTTCTTCTGCTGCCATGATTTCGCGCGACTTTGTGAACTTTTCTTCCGACCCCCATTTTGCTTTTTCTGTCGGTGAGAGTGAATTATATTCCGATTTTTCCAAGCTCTTAATCACGTTTCTGACGTGTTGCGGCTGAAAATCAATATAATCTTTTGCATTTCGAATGATTTCTTTTGCCTCTCTAAGCGAAATCTCGATCGGAGAATTGGCATTTTCTTCATCTGCTTCGGATTCTTTGTGTTTTGCGACAGCGACTATTCCGTGGGATATCTCGTGGTCGATCATTTGAACAAAATCCAAGCTCAGGATTTTTCCTTCGGAAGTTGCAAAATTATCTTTCAGGGCAGATCTCGAGAGTTTGATAACCCCTCCCCCAAAAGACATAATCCCTTCATAACCAGCCGAGGCTCGAGATTCGTCCTCTAAACTATCGGATATTTCAACATTTTGAACGAGTGTACAGACATCATTAGCGGTAAGGTGCCCATTGATTATCGGGAGAGATAGGGCATAAAGGATCTCTGTTTTTTTACTCAATACTCCCGAATACTCAGGGTTTTTTGATAACTCGGAAATAGCGGCATCTGAATCTTGAAACAGCGCTTCTGAACGTGCGATAAAAATCGCCGTCTCAGTGAGAGCGCTACTAGATGGCGCAGACTCTCCGTATCGCTCTTTTAATATCGCATAAATTTTTTCAATCAGGTAAGAATTCAGATTTTCGTCCGATATATGATTGAGGAGAATTGCAAAAACTTCTCTCTTGTCCAGGGAGTGGCTTTTATTTTCGTGAGTCATTCTTTTCGTTGCTTCGAGAATAGAGGGACGATTCTGCTCGGTAATTTCAACTTCACCGGAATGATCTATCTCCGGTTCTGCCCCTTCCTGGCCTTCGTTGCCCCCTTCTGGTTGTTCTCTTGTTTGATCCGCTTCCGAAATTTCTGGCGATTGTCCAGGTGGGCCAGCAGAAGGGTTTGGGGCGTCAGTGGCCATGACAGCCTTTCTTTTTTATCGTCAAATTATCTTATTCGGGATTTGCGCTTGGTGGTTCTGCGGGGGGAGTCGGAGGGGGAGTCGGTGTTGAATGGGTCTCAGGGCGTGGGGTAGACGGCGCCTCTACGGTAGTATTGTTGTTGATCACAGTTGTGTTCTGAACTGGGTTTGGCCGAACCGCATCAACGGCCCTTGCAGGTGATACGCGTGAAGATGCTTTTGCTGTGGCGCTGCCGATTTCGCGAGCAAGAGATTTTTGGAATCTTTCACTCATTAGTGTTGATGCGAGCGAATCCCCGCCGGAAACCCCCGAAGCAGCGGCAACGCTTCCCAGGATGGAACTTGCCTGCATCGGTGAGTACGAAACAGCTGCTCCTCCTCGAGCTGCAGCGGTGGCTTGTGCAACCTGGTTCACATGTTGGGTCAACGCTTCGATATGATCGGAACCTTCGGCAAAGCCATCGCCAACCGAAATATTCTCAAATTGAGAAGCTAATTGCTTGGTTTGGTCGGCCATGCTCTGCATCGATAATCTGGCGGAGGCAGTAGCTTCGGCAGCAGTTCTTAGTTCGGTCTGTTTGGAAGTCTGAAATTGTTTAAGAGAGTCTGACCAGGCTCGCCCTTCTGTTGAAGTCAGTTGTCCGGAAGCAGCCATTGATCTTGCGTTTACGGCTGCCTGCTGAACCTGTTGAAACGTTGAAGCTAACTTTTGTTTGGCGGCGGGATCGCTCGTGCTAATTTTGGGTACTCCCATCTTACTAGCAATTTTGGCCGCCTCTTCAATATCACCAGCCTGAAGCTTGCTTGCGCCTGCGGCAGCATCCTGAGAAATCAATGCCAGCTTAGACCCTAGACCTTGTGGGGAAACACCGCTCATTTGGCCACGGATTAGCCTCAAACCTGCAATTTGGTCTTCGATTTGTTGGGCTCCTGCTTCAACCTCTTCGTTAACCATGGAATCACGAGCCTTCCTAACATCTTCAAAGTGTTTTCGGAGTTCTTGTTGCGCTCCAGGACTCATTGCAGCAACATCACCACCCAATCTTTGAGCCAGTTGGTCAAAATTTTCATTGCTGTGCATTGCGGCACGAGAGACCTGATCAGCCTGTGCACCAGCAAGAGCCCTAATTCCCTGGCTTGCACCGCTGATAGATGCAGCTTCTGTAGTAGCTTGGGCAGCTGCCTCAATTTCTTCACCAACAGGAGAAGAAAATCCGGAAGCATCCATGTTTCTGTTTCTTTTTCGCAAAGCTCCGGTTGTAGGATCTCTGGACTCGTCGGTTCGGAATCTCCCTTTTTCTTTACTTACAGCATCAATACTTTCCCCATTAAAAAATTTCAAGGCTTCATCATGTCCGTCGGCACTGGAATTTCCAGCCCTTCTGGTAAGTTCCTTATACTTCGCCATATATTCCCTTGATTGCGCCCAACTCATCTTTTTGTCTCTAAATAATTTTCCGTTTTTTCCTGGAGTTGCAACTTCGCCTGTTTCAGGATCGATCTCCATCGCTCCGGCCAACTTAGAAACTTCTTCATATTGCCAGGTTTTTTGTTCATCGAGAGAATCAGCCCTTAATGCGGCCCTTACTCGACCCTGGGCTCCCTTTGGCAATTTTCCGCTCATCATAAGATCAAAGTACCTCTGGTTGAGTGCCTCTTTCTCGTACTTAGCTCTCACGTCCTGCGGAATTTGCTTAGCGGCTTTTCTATTCATCATCATCTTACCCAAACGAGTCAGCTGAAAATCTCCTTTTTTATCATGATATCCGATCATCCTGTTCTGGGCTCTGGTTTTGACATTGTCATATTTTTCCTTCGCAAAATCACCGGCGTATTTGGCAGCCCGACCGCCTGTCTTATTCCATCCCCATTTGCCAAGGTTGTTCCATGCTGTCATCACGCCTTTACCCATCATTTGTGGAGTGGTGATGGCAAGATAAAAACATACGCCTGCAAAGAGGATAGATAAAAACGAAAGGCCTGGGTCTCCGTCCGTTAAAGGAGCTAGCCATCTGCCGCCCACCCAAAGCCAGAAGAGGGACACAACCGGCATAAATGTCCATTTCCAGAACATTTGCCACCATTGATTAAAAACGGACTTAGAGAGGGTTAAGACGCTGGCCATAAATGCGAGCGGTGCCAGTGCAACTAAGAAATATAGAACATAATTTCTAACGAAAAAGAAAAATGCCAGAACCAGCACCATTATCGCACCAGCGAATTCAACCAAGGTCAAGACAAGAAAAAGGCCTATTTGTTTCCAATTGAGTGCCCCATTTGTTACCAGGGTGCTTTTATCGAAATTAGTAAGGAATGCCCCAGAAATTCCATAATCATTATTACCTATTCCAGCTCCACCTGCAGGAGAATTTATCAGCATGCTCATCGCTGCGCTCGACAAGTCGACAATAAAGCGGCAAATCAAGTAACTGAAGTTTGCAAGAACAACAGCCATCACCAGTGCGGGCAAGAATTTTTTGATCCCGTATGTATTTATGTTTAGCTGTAAAATGTTGGCAAATGCGATAAAGATAAGAGCGGCAATCACAACATAATTTACCATGCTGCGGATAGATTCCCAGACCTCTTTGATTGTTGCCGAAGGACCGGTTGTGCCTTGAAGTACCTGGTAGAGTAACTCAGCGTGAGCATGAGCTGGAAAAGCAAGCGTTATCACAAAAAGAATCAGGATGATCAAGTTTGCCATAGCCACGATTCGATAAAATTTTTGCGATTTTGCACTCATTTGATTCTTGCCTATTTAGTTGCTAGCCAAATTTTCATATTTTCCGGAATTAACCATGTTATTATAAACTTCTGAAAACAAAAGATAATTGTTCGCTCCTGTTCCCGCTAAGATGGCCTGGGAAGAGTAAATCGAGGGGACAAGATTCGCGGCTTTAAAAGTTGCAGTCAGCGTAGAAGTTAAGTCATCCCAGCCCTCAAAGGTAATAGTGGCCGATGAGTTATGTTGGCTATTTGGTATCCAATTTTTGGCTTGGTCTAAGGGTCCGATCTTTGCCCAAACACTGCCCCGTTGAGTCTGTGCTGCAGTCTTCAGTGCAGAGTACTTCGCAACATTTCTAAATTGAATTTTTGCTCGTAATACGTAGGCATAAGAGCTTCCTCCGCCTCCTGTTCCGCCTGCGGCGGTTCCGCTATCGGTTGTACCACCGCTAGGTGTACCACTAGTGGAATCCGTTCCAGTTCCGGAGGCTTCAGAGCTGGCAGGAGAGCTTTGTGGCTCACTGGCCTTGGCGCAGACATCAGTTTTGTTTGCCGAGGCTGATCCCGTTGCCTCGTCAGTGACTCCAAGCGATTTTTCCATTATTCCAAGTGACCAACAATAAAACGCGTTTGCCCAATTGTTTAGTATTATTGTCAGGCCGCAAAATGCACTAGCGATCATATTTACAATATATGATTGGTCCGACACGTCGCATTCAGTTTTTCCGTCATTGGTCGAATTTAATCTTCCAGCATCCCAGAAACCCCTTGGGCCCATAACTAGCTGTAAACTGCAATTTTTTGCTGCCGGGTCGCTAATACTTCCGTCAGCTCCAATCGTAACTTCATAATTCTGGTTCATAAAAATTTCCATATTGTTTTCTGTGGCTTGTCTTGCCTCTGACCAATCTTTGAAACCTCCTTGTGTGGGAGTATCGGGTCGGGTGACACTGTTCGGCTGGTCAGGGTTGTCATTTTTTAAGAAAAATTCCGGCATAATTTTATAAGTTCCGGCCGGAAGGCCAGAGAGATCTGCGGACCACTGACCACTGGGTGTTCCCTCATTTGAAATCAAAACATATCCTTTGGAAATATTTCCCATCGAGGCATTTACATATGTATCAGTTGCAATTTTGAATTGGATGTAAACTGGCACATCTAGTGTCCTTGTGGCACCGGCGTCCATAAAATCCCCCGGCCATTGGACCTTGTCTTTTGGAGCCAGTTTTTTATCATTCTCAGAAAGTTTGTCCCAATAAACTGATTTCGAAAAATCAATCGCTGCAGTTCCACAGATTTTAGTACCATTGGGGATTTTTTGGGTATAAAAATTGTTAACTTTTTGGAAAATTCCAGCCACATTGCTATTTTCAGCACCAACTCCACCGTTCATATAAAAGATATAATCTTTCATGCTTTGATCAAGAGTAGGGAGCTCTTTTGATGAAGTGCCCATGGTACTCGGAAGTACCTCATACGTTTTATTATCAGTCCCCCTGTGTAACCAGAGGTAAAAATCCTTACCCTGAAGGCTTTCCTTTTTGTACAACCCCAGGGTTTCGGCATTTTTAAAACGAACCCCCAGGTAGAATCCTGCTTGTCCTTGCATCTGATACATCAAGATGCCTTCGTCATCGGTGATACCCCCTACGGTTGCAACAACAGGTGGTAAACCATTAAATGGTTTACCTGCCTTCCATAGCTCACCAGAAATCTTTTGGGGAGATGAAAATTTGTGGCCCGTTTCTGTTGCCCCCAATTTTTCTGTAATAGTTGTGGAGGAAACGTCGAAGTAATAATCATATTTTTGGCCTGGTGTGGGAATCATGGCTGCGCGCGCGCGGGGAGTTGTGTATGTAAACAACCCAAATAAGTTTGCTGATAGCAGCAAAACAGATAAGGCCAAAGAATAAATTTTTTTAATCACATCCCCTCCGAATACACTATTTGTTCAGCTCGTCTAGATATTTTGTAACATTTTCATTGGTCGGCTCGGCTAATCTTGCTTTTTGCCAGGATTCTTCTGCTTTCCCCCTGTAAAATTCTCTTGATTCACCCGATATCTCTGCGTCCTTCATCATATAATAATTTGCAAGCCCCAGATATATCCACGCATCAGCGTAATTTTCGTCCATTTCGGTTGCGGTGGTCGCAACGAGTATTGCCAGGTCGGGTCGGCCGTTTTCAATGTAGGCTTTAGCATCTTTTACAGCTTCCGATTCATTTTGCGGAACCTTGTTGGCTTCTGAGAGATCGTTCAGCGCATCTATGTCATTAATCTCTCTGAAAAATGGCTCTAGTTTTGTAATGTCCTTTTCGCTTTCCCTGGCTATAATTGTCCGTTCGTTAGCCTTGCTGCTACCTGCCAGGAACGCTGCTTTGCGGTATTCGACTAATGCAGATATAAATTTGCGATTTTTCAAAAAATCATCGCCCGAAGTTATATATTTATTTGTACCCGAAACTCTGGCGGGGCTTAAGGCGAAATACAAAATAACAATCAGCAACAAGCCTATAACTGACCACAAAGCTGCTTTTTTCCATGATTTCTCCCCGAAATTATGCGGAGGTTTACGGGTGGCTACCTTTTTCAAGAATTATCTCACAAAATAAACTATAACGACAACCAGCGCCACGATAACCCTATACCAAGTAAATATGGCGTAATTTCCCTTTTGCAAATATTGTAACAGATATTTTATTGCAATAAAACCAAATATTGCTGAAGTTAAAATTCCGACAAAAAATCCGGCATCCAACATCCCGGCATCAATGTGGCGAAATTTAAATAGCGAGGTTCCTAGCATGATTGGGGCGGCCAGAAGGAATGAAAATCTGGCGCTATCTGGCCTGGTCAAGCCTATTGCCCTTCCTGCGGCCATCGTTGATCCGGCTCGTGATACTCCGGGTACAATCGCCAACATTTGGGCCAAACCAACTAGTAATCCGAGCTTATAGTTTACAGCTTTTAGCTGATAGCTTCTTTTTGCATATCGATCAATCATCCAAATAATAATACCAAAGACGGCTAGATTGATAGCAACAAGAAGCGGATTACGAAAAATCGTTTCGGCATTTTTTTCCAAAAGCACTCCGGCAATAGATCCCGGAATTGTGGCAACAATGATGATCCAAAGAAGATTCTTTGGATAGCTGCTAGCTGTTAGCTGTAAGCTGTCAGCTTTTTCCGACCCGCTCTTACTTGAGAATGCCGATCGGAAAATATTCACCCAGTCTTTCCAAAAAAAGGCGATGATAGCGAGGAGTGTGCCGAAATGCAGCGCGACGTCAAATGTTAATCCGAAATCTTGCCAGTGAAAAAGCCATGGCGTAAGAACAAGGTGCGCGGACGAGGAAATCGGTAAAAACTCGGTGATTCCTTGAATAATTCCAAGGATTGCAGGCTGAATTATGCTCATGAAACGTCCTCCAGTTTCCAATATTTTTGAGATTTATGCACAAAAAGAAATGAAAAAATGCCCGATGCTATTCCGAGAAGTGCTCCCCCTATAACATCGGAGGGATAATGTAGCCCTACGCCAATTCGGGAAATTGCAACCAAAATTGCAACGGCAAATAAAAATACTCCCAGTTTCTTGTGTCCATACAAAAATATTGCCGTTGCAATTGCAAAGGCAATATAGGTGTGAGAAGACGAAAAAGATGAGGTATGAATGCTAATATTTACATTTTCAGGGAAAACAAGCTCGGGATGAGAGATAAACGGACGGGGACGGCTCCAGAATATTGAAATAATAATGTCCGTAATCAAGGCCACCCCTGTTGCTAGAGCGGCGCCTATCAGAGCATTGATCCTTCTTTGCCAGATTAAATATATTGTTGAGAGGACCGAGATTATTACCCCGTAAGCAGCAAAAAAATAGAACAAAAGGCCAAGTGCGGGGTAGTTCAAATTTGCCCTATGGAAATAAAGGTATAACGTAAAATCGTAATGTCTGATTGCATCAAATAAATTCTGCATTAAATTCATTCTAGCACAGATGGTATAATGGTGGCTATGAAAGACCTTTTTAGGTTGAAGCGAGAATTTTTAGAATACTGCGAGATTGAAAAGGGCCAATCTCTTTTGACGATTGAAAATTATGACAGATACCTGTCTCGTTTTTTAACTTGGCTAAAAACCGAGAAAACTCAAAACTCAATCCGCCAACCGGCGGGCAAAAGCCAAAACAAAGGGAGTGCACTACAGACTACAGACTACAGACTACGGACTTCTGATATTGACCAGGAGATTATTCGCAAATATCGTCTATACATCAATCGTTTGCAGGGGGCGGATGGCAGAGAACTTAAGGCAACGACACAGAATCACCATATTTTGGCCTTGAGGGCATTTTTGCGCTACCTTTCCTTTTCCGGTGAGAAGGTAATTTCGCCGGAAAAATTGACATTGGCCAAAACCGGAGATCGGGAAGTGAGTTTTCTGAACAAGGAGGAATATCTGCGCCTGCTTGATGCCCCGAATACCGCGAATTTGAATGGCCTACGTGATAAATCAATGCTTGAGCTTTTGTTTTCGACCGGTTTGCGCGTTTCTGAGCTTTGCGGCCTCAAGCTGGGGCAGATGAATTTTGACAAAGGAGAAATTGCTGTTCTGGGAAAAGGGAAAAAACTGAGAGTAGTATTCTTGTCAGATGTTACG
Organism: Patescibacteria group bacterium; assembly: GCA_041674405.1. Taxonomy (NCBI): domain Bacteria; species Patescibacteria group bacterium. The sequence continues at coordinate 80,066 of JBAYVT010000004.1, forward strand.
CTCAAATATTTGGCCGACTATCTTGTAAACCGCAAAGTTTTGAAAATTATCGCTGACGACAGCTCAAGTCAATTGCAATATTTTATTTCAGAAACTTATAAAGATGATCCAGTTTTTCTTTCAAATCGCAAGAATCCAATCAAACCCAGAGCAGTGGAGCGCCTGGTACAGAAATATGCCAAAGTTGCCGGAATTACTAAAACAGTCACGCCCCACACTCTTCGCCACACTTTCGCAACTGACTTGCTCGGTGCTGGTGCTGACATTCGTAGCGTTCAATCGCTTTTAGGGCATTCTAATATTTCCACGACTCAAGTCTATACTCACGTCACCGACAAACACCTGAGGGAGATACACCAGAAATTCCACGATCGATCTCGTATAGAAGTAGATGAGGAACAAAAAAATTCGGGTTAAACCGAATTTTTTAATATCCAATATTGATTAATTGTTATCTGGTATATCATTCCACATATCGAATACTTCTACCTGGCAAATCGCCACCTCTTTGGGGCAGTTGGCGATTTCTGTTTTGATCTGCTCGATACGATGAAAATTCGAATTCACAGGAATTTTTGTTTTTGTATCTTCAATTTTATTTACTTTGAGTTTCATTTTTGTTTTGCCTTCGGCAATTACTTATGAACATAAGAACTTATGAACGGAAGAACAATTTTATGTTTCGGTTCTTCAGTCCTTCGGTTCTTCAGTTTCCGAAGGGATTAGATCATTATAACAAAAACGACACCCCGTGTCAACCAGTGACACGGGGTACAGCTCTCGTCTATTCCGTTGTGGCCCAGTCTTGAGCTTGGCGGTTGGTTGGGGGTTATCCGGCACCCCCGTTCCAGTGTTTACCCAGCTCCGGAGGCTCCTCCGGCTGGATGTGCGGCTGTCCGGCGGGCGTCGGCGGATCAGCTCGTCTTGTTCGTTTGCGACAAGCAAGGACAACGATCGCCAGCCCAGCCAGAATAGCCAAGGTAACTCTGTAGTTCCCTGCCAGGCCCAGAGTGATCACCAGGGCCCCGATACACCACAGCATTGCCTTAGCCGACATCTCCCTGCTCTGTTCCCTGCTATTGTCGATACCACGGCTACTGCCCATGGTCGCTCCTTTCCTCAATTTCGGAATTCGCTTCAGAAGTTGCGAGAGTGCCAGTGGCCAATTTGTCCGAAGGACAACAAATATGGCTGCTGCGCAGGCAAGGGCAAAAACGATCATTGCGAAGTAGGCAAGAATCCCGATCGAGTTGAGTGTCCCGATCGTGAATATTGCTGTGAACGTTCCGACAAGCAACCCACTCGACGATTTTTGTGGCAACAATTTCGACCTCCTGAGGGACGGGCTTGTTTGTTCGCAGAAACAAAAAACACAACGAGCAACAACTAGAAATCCAGGGTGTTACCGCTGTGTCACCTGTCTTCTCCAAACAAACGGATAAGTTCCTCACGTACGACCTTGCGGTCGGAGTAGGGAACGAACTCATGTAAGCCGACTGCCATCACTTCTTCTGCTCCTTTTCCAGTAACGACAACAACATCATTTTTTTTTGCTTCCTTTATCGCTTTGTGAATAGCTTGTTTTCGATCGAGGACTTTCCAATAATTTCGATTCAACCGCCACTGATGTTTCTTGCCGCCGCGGAAAATACCCTCTGAAACCTGCTCGATAATATCGGCAGGATTCTCGTCATACGGATCTTCGTCGGTAAAAATCACCAGATCAGCATAGTGTCCGGCAAGCGCGCCCATGATCGGGCGCTTAGTCTTGTCTCTATGGCCGGTGGCACCAAGCACGGCGATCAATCGCCCACCAGTTTTTTGTATGCTATCAGTCACTGTTTCATAAACATTTTTCAGGGAATCGGCGTTGTGGGCATAGTCCACGATTACGGTAAAGTCTTGTTTTTTACTTACTTTAATCGATTCCATTCTCCCGGTAACTCCGGACATATTCTCAAGTCCCATCCTAGTCTTTTCTGTATCGAGTCCCAAGGCAAGACCGACAGAAAATGCGGCTAAAGCATTTAGAACGTTAAAAATTCCTGGCATTTTCAAGTTGATTGTGGACTGGCCATTGTCGTATGCGGCAGTGAAAGTAACGCTCTCGGGAGAGGTCAATATTTTTCTTGCAACCGCTCCGTGATCAACCTGCTTCTTAACTGAGTACAAAAATTTTTCGGAGGCTGGGAGAGAGTAGAATTTATTCCATTCTGCGTCATCACTATTGATAATAAATTTTGCTTTTGGGTGATCGCGGAAAAGTTTAAGTTTGGCGTTCAGATAGTTCTCTTTGGTTTTGTGATACTCCATGTGCTCGTGCGAAAGGTTGGTGTAAACCAACACATCGAAATCGATTCCATAAATCCTGTTTTGGTCGATCGCTTGTGAAGTCACCTCTAAAATTGCATATTCACACTTATTGGCCACCGCTCTTTTCAAAAATCTTTGAATCACATCGGAGGGAGGAGTTGTTACCCATCGATCTTTGGTTTTGTGCGCGGTTATTTCGTCGTTTATTTTCGTATTGATGGTTGTTTCCATCGCGTTTTTGATGCCATTGGCATCGAGAACAGAAGCGATCATATTACAAACGGTGGTTTTCCCTTTGGTACCGGTAACGCCGATTACTTTGAGTTTTTTCGCCGGGTGGCCATATTTAAAACCGGCCCATGAAGCCTCAGCTCTGTGGAGCTTGTTTTTCGTTTTCTGCGATAAAATTTTAGATATTAGTCGTTTCATATTTTATTGCTAAATTGCTGTATTGCTAAATTGCTTACACAACAATTTGACAATTTAACCATTTAACAATTTATCTTCGGATTTTTTCCGCAATTTTAAATAATTGGTATTCGAATGGTTTATAAACCTTGTCGTAACTGCCCATAATTTTAACTTCATCTCCACCGAACTGCTTTTTGAATCTGGTAACTCCTGCCCATAAGTGGCGCGGGTTGTCATCCGGCGCAATTCCGAAGAAGTCGTATATTTTGCAGCCGCGGCTTATGGCATTTTGAATCATTTCCCATTGTAATTTGTATGGCGCCATTAGGTTCTTGAATTCGTCACTTGAGGCACCAAAAAGATAGATTGCTGAGCCCTGATAAATGCTGCAGATTGCCGCTGCTAAGACGACTTCCTCACCTTCAATTTCGGCATAAGCTTCGAACAACTCACAATATCCCTTGGGTTCAAGAAAGTCAAGCAACTTCTGAAAATATTCCTCACCTCTAAATGTAATTCCATGTCTCTTGCCTGTCTTCTCGTAGAGCTTGTAAAAATTACTGGCATCTCTTGTTTTTCTCACCAGAATATTATTTTTTTCGGCAACCTTGATGTTATAGCGGCCTTTCTGTTTCATCTCACCAAGAAGGTCATCATTCGATTTGGAGAGGTCAAGAACTAGGGTGTGTTCCGGCTGCATCTCCTCGAAAGATTTAATTAGTCCATAGTCTGTAGTCTGTAGTTCATAGTCTGTGGGGATATCGAATTCAATCCGGTAGAAAATTGCATTTTCCTCTTTTGCTATTTGAAAGGTTTGGTTCCAGTAGCTTTGGTTTTTGACATTTGAAATTTGATCTTGACTCGCCATCGGCGAGTATAACATCGACCTTCCCATTGGCAGGTCTTTTTTGAGCACCAAAATATCCTCGACGCGAAAGGATTTCGAATAGCCTGTAGCGAGTTTAAATTTCTCCCATTCGGGAGATTGAAATATAGAACTCATTACCTAAATATTATCACTCTTGCCTCTTGCTGCCAATAAAAAAGAGGGCCTCCTGACCCGGTGGGACTGGGTCGGAGGCGGTGCGGGTTGCGGCTATCCTGAGAGAATATCGCATCCCCGGGGAGGCTCCTTGCGATGGCCATGGATTGCCTTCATTGCCGTCAGGCGGTAGCTCTGTCCATGTATCTTCGACATCGCTTCGTGGTGACGGATGCGCCACATAACGCGCTCCGTCATACCTGGCTTGGGTAAATCGGAATGGGCTCCGACCACCAAACCAAGCGTACATCCCAATCTCTGATTTGCTGTCTTTATCATGTCCACCACTCCTCCAGAAGTTCTGTGATTCCAAGCTAGTGTAAAATTACTATAATGTCAAGCTCTGCATTAGATAATTTGGCATATAAAAAATTAAGCCCCCACCTAGCGTGTAGGTGGGGGTGCGACTTGCGGGACCATCTCGATGCTGTTGCGCGGCACTTCGTGCCGTCTCAGTGTACCGCCATCGAGAGCGGCGCGGACGACAGCTTTGCCGCCTTTGTATTCGATGAGAGTACCACCAGTGTACTTGCCGTCTTTCTGCCTGATTCTCACGCGCGCGTTGATGGGCATGCCTTTCACCTCGTGGCAGTATTTCAGTCCAACTCATTGTTAATATATCAAAAAAATATGCAGAGTAAACAGCAACACCGCAGGCGTGTTGCCTACGGTGCGCGGTCGCTTCGAGGCGAAGTTGCCCAGTCTACACAGCCCAGGAGGCCTGCGTGGACGAGCGGGCGAATAGCCCCTGCCAACTTGGTCGTCGTCATCGGGTCGCGTGGAATTCCATCCCAGGAAATGATGGTTCCGTTTCTGAAGTAGCGGGGCGTTTCCTTACCATCCCTGTTATAGGTGGTGACTTTGACGATCCCGCATGGCTCCAGATTGTAACCGCCATTGCCTGTGATTCTGTCCACATCTGCCAACATGGTTGCGATTAGGCGTCGCTCTTTGGAAGACAGACAGCTCCTTCGCTTTAGCACCATGAGGTGCAAGGTGATAACCTCCTTCTTCGACAGAATTCCAATCCTCTGCATTATGGTTTTAGATAATTGATTGAGTCAACCCAACAATTTTCCGAGTGGTAAAAAGTTTGGTTTTGTGCTAGAATTTTTCAGTTAAATGACAAAGAAAAACCTAAAAATTTTAGCAATCGAAACAAGCTGTGATGAGACGGCTGCTGCTGTGATTTCTGAAAATCGAAATAAACCAGAAATACTATCGAACATTGTTTCTTCACAAATTGATCTTCATGCTAAGACCGGCGGAGTAGTGCCGGAAGTTGCATCGAGAGCGCATATGGAGGCGATATTGCCTGTCGTAAGTGAGGCGCTTGTACAGGCAAAACTCAAAAATCCAGAAAAACTACGGACTACGGACTACAACCTACAAACTGGTCTGTCGGATATCACCCATATTGCCGTAACTGCTGGGCCAGGGCTGATCGGCTCACTCTTGGTTGGGTTCAACACGGCAAAATCGCTGGCTTATTCGCTGGATTTGCCAATCATTCCAATCAATCATATAGAAGGACATGTGTACTCCGCATTCGCGGAGCAATTTCCAATTCCCAATTTCCAATTTCCAATTCTAGCATTGACTGTGTCTGGCGGCCATAGCTCGTTAACTTTGATGAAAGATCACGGAATCTATGAAAATTTGGGTCAGACTTTAGATGATGCGGCGGGAGAAGCTTTCGACAAGGTTGCGAAACTTCTCGATCTTGGTTATCCAGGAGGACCGGTGGTTTCTAAACTCGCGGACGAGTTAAGAAACAAAGTCAAAAATCAAAGATCACCCGTCTCGGCCGAGGCACGATCCGAGGTCGGAAAGATCAAAAATAATAAAGAAAAAAATAGCAATTTAACAATGAAACAATTTAACAACGAGATTGTATTTCCCCGTCCGATTCTGAATGACGGCACATTCAATTTCTCATTTTCCGGATTAAAAACCGCGGTTTTGACGGAGGTGGTCAAACTAAGGACTAAGGACTACGAACTACCGACTAGTGAAATCTGTGCGGCATTTGAAGATTCGCTTACCGATGTGCTTACGACAAAAACAATGAGAGCGATTGATAAATTCAAACCAAAAGGTTTGATTCTTGCCGGAGGAGTAGCGGCCAACAGCTATCTGCAAGCCGAACTTCAACGGAAGGTTAATGAATACAATCAGACTTTAAAGAAAAGAGATCAGATTAATTTTTATATGCCTCCGCGGGATATGACAGGTGACAATGCGGCGATGATCGGTCTTGCAGCTTACTATCATATATCGAGGGGAGATGTAAAAGGGTGGGACGAGATCGAAGTCGATTCAAATTTTAAGCTCTAAAACGGCGAACGCCACCCCGATGTTCTGGGGTGGCGCGCTTTGTTCTTGGTGGTGGCCGCTACTAGGCGACCAACCGCAGGGTCGTGTCGAAGCCGGAAAGCCAGGTCGCGACCTGGTCGTAGGCCTCTCTGGCCCCGTTGTCGAAGTCCTCAGGCCGCAGGATCTGGTCGCTGGGGACCATTATCCGCGACTGCAGCTCCGCTTCCGGAACGCCGGTTGCCCGCTCTGTGGCCTCGAAGGGCGCTCCTGCTAGGAAGTCCTCGATGGTTAACGGGCCGCCGGAAGTGACATCCCCGAACTGCTTGGATGAGATGACCACATAGCCGCCAGTGGCGAGCGTGGCCATCATGTCGATGTGGGTCCGAGCAACGTTCCTCTCGGTGACGTAGTAGAGCTCGGCGACGCGGACGTCGCGGGCCATCACAAAGTTGGGAATGTTCCCCGGAACATGGCGCGGCGCCAGGCGGACCGGAGTGAACGGCGCGTCCTCAAGTGCCTTTGCGAGAAGGCGCCCATGGCCGGGGTTGCCGGCCACGATGAGCAATGTGGCTTGGTTTATCACAAGCATTACCTCCATGGGTTTGTTCCGTCCTGCTCGAGCATTTTATATCATAAAATAAACAAATTGTCAATCGTAAATACGAATAATTGTTCATCTGGTGCGTTTTTATTGGATTCAGCCTCTTTTTGTGTTATTCTTAAGCACGAAACTGGTTAATTTCGGAAGTTATGTCAAAAGAATTCGCCAAAACCTGGGACTCGAAGAAGTTTGAAGAGGATTTATACCAAAACTGGGAAAAATCCGGCTATTTCAAGCCTGAATTGAACATGCCCGAAAATCCAAAATATGATCGGGCGCTCGAAGGCAAACCATTCGTCATCCCAATTCCGCCGCCGAATGTCACCGGCAAGCTTCACATCGGCCATTCGTTATTCATCACAATTCAGGATGTCATGATCCGCTTCCATCGCATGCTTGGCGAGCCCACGCTTTGGATCCCCGGCACCGATCACGCCGGTATCGCTACGCAGACGGTCGTGGACAAAGCCTTACAAAAAAAGGGAATTAAGCGCCACGAAATTGGCCGTGAGAAATTTGTCGAAGAAGTTTGGAAGTGGAAAGAAGAATACGGCGGTATTATCACCTCACAACTCAAACGAATGGGTGCTTCCTGCGACTGGTCGCGCGAGCGTTTTACCCTCGACGAAGGTTTATCCAAAGCTGTGAAAGAGGCATTTGTCCACCTATACGAGAAGGGATTGATCTACCGCGGCGAATATATCGTCAATTGGTGCCCGAAATGCGGCACGGCGATCGCGGATGACGAGATGGAGCACGAAGAACAAACCGCAAAATTGTACTATTTCAAATACGACAAAAACTTTCCGATCACCATAGCAACTACCCGGCCAGAAACCAAACTTGGAGATACGGCTGTGGCGGTCAATCCAACCGACAAGCGTTATGAGCAGTACATTGGCAAAGAATTCGATGTTGATATCGATGGCGTTAAGCGCAAGATCAAAATTGTTGCCGATCGCTCTATTGATATGAAATTCGGTACCGGCGCAGTCGGAATTACGCCTGCACACTCGGCTATCGACTGGAAAATCGGTGAAGTTAATGATCTTCCGATTGTCAAAGTCATCGACGAACGAGCAAAAATGACCGCCGAGGCCGGCAAATACGAGGGAATGAAGGTGCTCGAAGCCCGAGAAAAACTAGTTGAATATCTGAAAGGCGAAACACTCCTGGAAAAAGAGGAGCCGATCACAAATAATTTGAGCGTCTGCTACCGCTGCAACACGGCTATAGAGCCGATTCCGTCTCTACAGTGGTTTGTGAGTATGCGCCCACTGGCAGAAAAAGCTAAAGCGGCCGTAACCTCCGGCGCTATCAAAATTATCCCGAAAAGATTTGAGAAGAATTACAATCAGTGGATGGACAATATCCGCGACTGGTGCATCTCCCGCCAGCTTTGGTGGGGACACAGAATCCCGGTTTGGTATCGCAAACAGGAAAATCTCAAACCTCAAACCTCAAATCTCAAACCCGAAGACATCTATGTCGGAAAAGAACCGCCAGCTGATATTGAGAGTTGGATTCAAGACGAAGATGTGCTCGATACCTGGTTTTCCTCGGCGCTTTGGCCGTTTTCTTCACTTGGTTGGCCAGAGAAAACCAAAGATCTGCAGTATTTCTATCCGGCAACCGTTCTCGAAACCGGATATGACATTCTCTTTTTCTGGGTCGCCCGAATGGTAATGATGGGACTTGAGCTTACTGATTCGATTCCATTTGAGAATATTTACCTCCACGGCTTGGTTCGCGATGAGAAAAATAGAAAGATGTCCAAGTCTCTCGGCAATGCGCTCGATCCGCTCGATATGATCGATAAATACGGCACAGATGCTGTCCGGATGGGTCTTGTGGTCGGCACTACCCCCGGGCTTGATATTCCTGTGGGTGAGCACAAGCTTAAGAATTATCGCAATTTCTCGAACAAAATCTGGAATGCCTCGCGCTTCGTTTCTCTTCGAGTTTCCGAAGGTGATCTGGCCTCGGGAGAAATTGGAGATGAGAAAATCGAGAACTTAAATATCGACCAATCAATTTTAACCGACGCCGACAAAAAAATTCTCGAAGCACACGAGGAAATCAAAAAGCGCGTGACAAAAGACCTCAAGGAGTTCAAATTCTCTGGCGCCGGCGAAGGGCTATATGAGTATTTCTGGCACAATTTCTGCGATATCTACATAGAAGCTGCTAAAGGGCAGCTCCAAACTGAAGAACCGAAGAACCGAAGAACCGAAGAACATTCAGAAAACACAAAAAAAATCCTGCTCAAAGTTCTGTCTGAATCTTTACAGATGCTGCATCCGTTCGTTCCTTATGTCACCGAAGCTGTCTGGCAGGAACTACGCGAAATTTATCCAAAACTTTCCGAATCGATCATGATCTCCAAGTGGCCTATGTAACATATGTTGCATTGACAAATTAATGTAACATATGTTACAATAAAATCGAAATGCAACACGATTATGTTTCGACAATTGAAGCGGCAAAAATCACAGGTTTGAACAGAACCCAGATTTTTCGCTTGATCAAGGTGGGCAAACTCCCAGCCGCTCGTATTGGGCGCAATTATATCATCAAAAAAGATGATCTCGGAATTTTGACTGCAGAAATTACGCCAAAAGAGAAGAAAAACATCGAACACTCGGTAGATAAGGTTTTTGAAGAGTATGGCGATGTGCTTAAAAAACTGGGGGAGGAATGATATTCCCAATCTCATTAAACGAGGTTGAGCTTATTTCTCACCGAATGGCAAAAGAAATGCTTCGCTGGAATGAACCAATTCCTGATTTCTCCACCCGCTATCCCAATGTGCTTGAATCTTGCCTATCTACACCATTTCAAACCTATAATAAGCGAAATCTTTACCGCGGCCTTGTGCCACAAGCTGCAGCTTTGTTTTATCTGATGATTAAAAACCACCCGTTTCAGAATGGGAATAAAAGGGTGGCGATCACGACTTTGTTCGTATTTTTATCGAAAAATGGCAAATGGATCCGCGTCGATTCGCAAGAACTATACAATCTCGCTGTCTGGGTAGCCGGCTCTCCGCCTGCTTTTCGTGAAGAAGTAGTTGCCGCAATTGAAAAATTCCTTAAGAAAAATATTGTTGATAAATAGAAATTTCAGTATGTGCAAAAAATGCACATATAGATTAGTCAATTCTACAATGGATAATATCTTAGTTATTTCCATTTTGAAAAACACCTGAAATATCAAACGTAAAACTTGACAAAATTTTATCAGCTGTTAAAGTATGAACAATTTAGTCTCTGGAATTATCATGATTAAGAAAAGCAACAATCAGGTGCGTCGTCATCATTACCCGTTTCTCTCGAGCTGCTTTTTTGTTGTGTAAAACTTTATAAAATCTCATAGACATCAAGGTTGGCAGCTCGAGAGAGCTGTTTTTTCGTACCTTGAAATCTTGTCTGTAATAAAATCAATCTGGAAAAGGAGATGGTAGAAGGTGGTAAACACGAGTGAGGTTGTCGGTAAGTCCGAGTGTGCGCGGATCATTTCAGAAATGATCCGGCCCGAGTCAGCGTCTGGAAAGATGCTGTACCGCGATCAAGACGAGATTCTCTCAATGCTCGAATCCGGACATAGCACGTTCATCCGAGATGGCGCCGGTATGCCGGTGTCATTCTGCGGCTTCTATGAGTTCGACCAATACATCGAGGTCGGCTCTACGATCACGAATCCGGAATTTCGCGGGCGTGGGCTTGCCACCGAGTGCCTTTACCGGGTGCTGGATGCCATTCAGTGTTCCGGGAAGGAGATAGTGGCATTCTGCAACGATGGCTCAGCTGGTCTCTTTGCGAAAGCCGGATTCAGCGAACGGCCAAAGGCCGAGATGCCGGACGAAGCGCTAGCTTTTTGCGCAGACTGTGCGGAGAGCCAAACATTCCCAGGATGTCACTGCCGCTACATGGTATTTGGGCATCGAGTTGTGCAGGGAAGGGGCGTCTGGCACACGATCATCGAAGACCCGGCAGGCGGCCAGCTTAAAAAGGTGGCAGAGCTTTACTGCCAAGTCTGGGCGGAGCCGCCTTGGGACGAGTACGACTGGGATCTGGCCGAGGTTGAGACCGAACTTAGTGAAGCGTCAAGTGATCCAGCAACGGCATTCTTTGTGAGTATGGTCCGTGGAGAAGTCAACGGCTTCACCATAGGCTACCCGATGGACAAGACGGCGCTTGCGGCGAAAGCCGGAGGAGAACAACTTGGCCATCTGTGCGAAGATCGCAGGCAGGTCTTCTATGTGGCCGAACTGGGAGTGGCGAAAGAATCCCGGTGCCATGGCACGGGAATCATGCTATCAGAGCTACTCTCTGCCAGGGCAAGGTCTCTCGGGTACAGCCGGCTGATCCTGCGTACTCACATAAAGGCCGCCCCCGCCAGGGCGTTGTATGCCAGGCTGGGGTTTGTCGATACCGGCATTCCTGACGCAAACTACCCCGATCGCACATACTGGGTTTACGACGAATAGCGCAAGGTACGAACATCCAGCCGAGCGGGCAAAAACCCGCTCGGCCAGCATTCATAAATTAAGGAGAAAAATGGATCTGGAAATCTTAAAAAAGTTAGTAGAGTTTGACACAAGATCGGAAAATACGAATTTGCCGCTAATTTATTATTGCCAAAAGAAATTTGAAGAGTATGGTTTTGAAACGCGAATATGGGGAAAGGACAACAAAGCAAATTTATTTGCATTCAAGCCTGCTTATGGCAGTAGAATTGTACTTTCGGCGCATACCGACACCGTCCCGCCCGGCGAAGGTTGGAATTCGGACCCATTCAAGCTTGAACAAAATGAAGATTCGATAATTGGGTTGGGTATTGCCGACATGAAAATTTTTATTGCGATCATGCTTAAATTGGCTCAAGCTAATTTAGCCAAAAATTTAGCCTTTCTTCTAACTTACAACGAAGAAACCGATTTCGAAGGGGCAAAATTAATTGATAGAAAAATTATCGGCAAAAGCGATTATTTAATCATTGGAGAACCGACTGGCGGGAAGATTATTACAAATTCTAAGGGTCTTGTCGCATATGAGCTGGAATTGACCGGAAAAGGAGGCCACGGAAGCGAACCGGAAAATGGAGTCTCCAGCATATTAGACTCATCAAAATTTATTTTAGAATTGTCGAAAGGATTTAAAGAAATTCAAGAAAAAAACAAAGATGATTCATTTGTAAATCCACTGCCTACTTTGAATTTTGGCACAATTTCTGGCGGAGAAGCTATAAACAGCATACCGGTTGGGACAAATTTGTCGTTTGAAATCAGAACCACAAATGCAGCAGTTGAAAAAATATTTAATGAACTAATCAAAAAGACATCCAAATCTTTAAAATCCTCAGTAAGTTTCACGAAAAAAATATCGCTGAATCCGTTCGTGTCTTCTGGTAAAGTGGTAAAAATTATCAAAAAATCTGGGTTGCCTGTCGAAAAAGGGCCATCATACGCCACAGAGGCTAATATTTTGGCGGATATATGTCCAAATGCTGTTATCTTTGGGCCAGGGGAGATTAAATACGCACATAAAGAGAATGAGAAAATCAGTTTCAAAGGGATTGTTAAATACAAAAAAGATTTGACATATCTGATTAGTGTGTTAAAGTAAGATCAAACTTAGCAGTTAAGTTTAAATTTATGGAATCACAAATGCACAAAATTTATTTTACTTGCGGTACCGATCGAGTTAAGACCTGCGGCATTTTTGATGGTTCCAAATTATTGATCTAATAATTTTCTAAAACTATACATCAAAAAGCCGCCGGTCCATGGGCGGTTTTTTGATTTTCTTGTGCTCTTAAAGTCGAGAAGGGCACAAGCGCAGTCAAACTAATTGCCCCATGGGGCAGAAAGGAAAGAAAAATGTACGGTCCGAAAATCAAATTCGCGTACGATCGAGGGGAAAAGAGCGGGGGAAGAGTTGAGGTCGAGCTTGGCTCGCCGGCTGACGAGGTCGTTGCTGCCAAACAATTCACTGAGTGGATCAACGACAATCGGATTCGCCTATACCTGGCGACTCCGGCGCCGTGCACGGAAAGTGCTGAGATGGATTGGGTGAAGAACCAAAACAACCGGCCAGACGACCTGTCGTGGAATATCATGATTGAAGGCGAGATGGTCGGCAATATCGGTTTGCATCGTATTGACCGAACGCATCGCCGTGCCGAACTCGGTATTATGATCGGCGACAAGAAACGCTGGGGGAAGGGATTAGCCCAGGCGTTGGAGGCGGTAATTCTCGACTACGCCTTTTCAAACATTGTCGCCGGAGGCCTGAATAAGGTCGCAGCCGAGGTCCTTGACGGCAACGAACCGAGCCGTGCAGCAATCAAGAAATGCGGCTTCCGCGATGTAGCAGTGCGCCGAGAGCATTTCTGGTTCTTCGGTCGATGGTACGATGCCTGGGAAGGCGAGATCTTGGCCTCCGAGTGGTCAAAAAATCGCGCCAAGGTGATGAAAGCCGTGGGGATCAAGTATCTTGACCTCTACTGCGGCTGCGCTTCAGAAGGCTTCACGCCCGAGAAATTCGACTAGGACAAATCCCTCACCCTTGCAAGGGTGAGGGATTCTAATTATTGGCACAACATGTTAAGATAGCGATGTCATGATAACTGCACTTATCGATATTCTTGCAAATTTTGTTGTGAATACTATTCATGTTCTGGGCGCTCCAGGACTATTTTTCTTAATGTTTATCGAATCCTGTGGGATTCCGATGCCCTCCGAGGTTATAATGCCATTCTCGGGCTTTCTGGTGGCCGACCATGTGATGAACTTCTGGCTTGTTGTCGTTGTTGGCGCACTCGGGAACCTTGCAGGTTCTTTATTGGCCTACTGGATTGGTTGGCGAGGCGGCCGTCCACTTATCGAAAAATATGGCAAATATATCTTGATCTCCAAGCATGATCTTGATCGCGCTGACGTCTGGTTTCAAAAATACGGCGATGCAACAACTTTTGTCGGGAGGATTTTGCCTATCGTTCGCACCTACATTTCATTTCCTGCGGGGATTTCGAAAATGGAGATCAAAAAATTTTCATTTTACACATTTATCGGAGCTCTTATTTGGAGTGCGGCGCTTACTTGGGGAGGGGTTATTCTTGGCGAGAATTGGGAATTGATTCGGGCAAAATTGCACACTTTCGATACGGCAATATTGATCATAATTATTGTCCTGATTGCACTTTATATATATCGGCATATTCGCAATATCAAAAAGGCAAATTAGTTTTTTTCTATTGACATAAAATATAATTTGTACTATTGTAATGCTCCACAATATTATTGTGTGCCCATGTTTATACAGGGGGATGCAGTATATGGGCGTTAATGCCTTGCCCACCTTTGCTGTAGTATAGACATCTTATGGAGAAAACCGGCGATGGCCCCCTTTCTAGGGGGCCATCGCTGTGTCTGATAGATCTATTTTAATTAAAAAGTCCAAATTCCAAGTTTAGTTTGCTTCGGATTTGGTTTCTTTGGCCTTGTCCAATGGAATTTTGATATTTAGGAAGCTGTCTGCTGCAGACTCAACCTTGATTTTTTCTCCTATATAGCCATTTTCAGCCTTTGATGGAAATGAATAGCCCTCTTTGGTTACGGTAATCTTGTATTCGCCCTCAGTAACAATAAAACCAAACCTGCCATCTTTGTCGGTGGCACGCGTCTCAATAATTCTTTCATCGGAAGCATCATGCAAGCGAACTAGTGCAAGATCCACCGGCTTTTTTGTTTCTGATTCGTAAACTATTCCCCAGGGCAGCGGAGTTTGGTTGATCATCACGATAAAGCCCGGTTCATTTTTCCTAAGTTCTATTCTGGCAATGCTGATATCGTAAATGTTTTTTAGTTCATCTTGGGCCTTGAAGGAGAACCTCTTGGTGTTATTCGATTTGAAATCTTCAAGATAAATGACAAGTTTTGGTGCAAAGAAAATTGGTAGTTCGCGAACTGGAAAATTGGTTAAATCTTTTTTGTTTTTCAACATTTCGGAAAGCGCTTCATTGATCTGAACAATTCTTAAGTGATTATCAAGTACAATCAATCCTTCCCGCATATTTTTCAAAATTTCATCGGAAGTCGTTTTCGATTGTTGATAGAGCTTCTTGTTTTCCATTGCCAATTTAGCAATTTTATCTCGACTTTTGCGAATCATATTGTTGAAGTAAATAGTCATTAATCCAACAAGAATAATAAAAAGAAGGCTGAAAATTGTCCCGACTTTCCAGGCAACGCTTTCACCGCGTATATCATATGGTTCTGCCAAAAATCTTATACCCGAATATTCTATGGCAAACATTGCGCTTATGGATGCAAGGACAGTTAAGAGCGTAGTAATGCCGAAGGATAAGCTTTGCGAGGCGGCAAAAATGACTGAAGGTAAAAAAGCAAGTAAAAATGATGATCGTCCGACAGGGTAGTAATGCACAAATATCGCCAGGCTCAAAATGATAGAAGTTCCCATAATCAACAGAACAATTTCTTGCGCAAGCCTGCTAGCTTTAAAAACAATAAAAAGATTGAGTGCGACATTGGTTACTAGCGTCACAATGATTGCTTGCAACGCAAGCCAAAGTGGAATTGCATGAAAATAATAAACGAAAAACAAACCAAAAAATCCCTCGATCACAATAAGGGCATAGTTTGTTTCGACAAGCTTTAAAATATCCTGGGATTTTATCCCGAATAAAGTTTTTCCCTGGGACTCGACGAGATCTTCTGGCATTGTCCCCTTGTTTTAAGGCTAATTTGCCGGGGTATTTGGCGGAATAAATGTGTTTGTAGCGTCGTCGTTTGGCGTATCAGAAGCAACTGGCGGAGTTGGTTCTGGCATACTTACTTCCGGTATAGCCGGTTGTTCAGCGGGGGGAAGATTGGGCAGAACGGCATTCTCCTCAGCACCTGTATTTAGAGGAGCCGCAGTATTGTTGCTATCTGAAATTACCGGAGCAGGTTCCACTGGGGCCGGTTCAGGCACGGAGGAAGTGGGTGTGGCCGGCACAGATTCCTGCGGCAGGGGTGCTTCGGGGGCCGGAATGGTTTCAGCAGGAGCGGCCGGAACCGGCTCCTGAACCTCTGGCATAGGAGTTGAATCGGTTCCCACAAACGGCTCTACTGGTTGTGTGCTTTCAGGGCTATCAGAAGCCATATCAGAAATTTTTGCCATAACTTTAGCACCTTCGGTCCCTGTAAGTTTTTCCAAATGATTTACGCCGACAAGAACAGCAGATGGTTTGCCGTTTTTGGTGAGAACATACATATTGTCAGTACCCTCAACTTCATCAACAATCTTATTAAACATATCTCGCGCTTCGGTAACGGGAATTATTTTTTCAATATCAACTTGCAACATCTCCTCCTCCATAACTTAACTAACTGATCAATTTTTATTAGGTTTAATCTGACATAATGATACGTTGGAAAAGAGATCTCGTCAAATTTCTGCTCGTAAAACAAACAGCGCATTTAAGGCTTGTAATGAAATATTTTCTGAGCAAGTATACTATTTTTGTTTACGATAATAATCCAGGATTTTAGCACGATAGAAAATTGCCATTGTATCCGTAACCATTTTCTTAATTGCTTTAAAATTAATTCCACTCCCAGCCGCATTGAAGTCTAGTTCTACCGGTGCCTCAAATATTCTTCGATATCCCAGTTGGTGCGCAATCACCAACATCTCGAGATCAAAAGCGTATTGTTTAACTAAAACTCGCGGCATAATGTCTTTTGCCACATTCCTTTTTATAAATTTTAGCCCTGCCTGGGTATCGGTAACATTGAGCCCGAAAAGAAAGCGAATCATTTTGTGGTAAATCCAAGAATAAACCCTTCTTTTTTTAGGGTAATTCACTTTTGATGCCGGATGCCTTTTGGATCCTATCACGAAATCGGCATCGAAAATTTCCAGAAGTTTTACAAATTTATCGAATTGCGCAGGATCAAAATCTCCGCCGGCATCTGTAAAGGTTACAATGTCACCTTTTGCCATTTTGGTCCCGTATTTTAACGCGTGCCCCTTCCCATGGTTTTTTTCGTAACTGAATATTCTCACATTCTTGTTCTTAATTTTTTTGGCTTCTTTCAATGTGTTATCAGGTGATCCGTCTACAACTACGACCACCTCGTAGCTATATTCAAGTACATCATGCGTATCAACGATGTTTTTTAATGTTTTATAGATATTTTTTTCCTCTTTGTAGGCAGGAATTACAATAGAAAGTTTAGGATTCATTTTCACTCTTAAATATTGCTAGCAGCGCTTCTTTCTTCGTGTAAACATAATACCCCATAAGCAAAGCGAATAAAACACCATTCATCAAGATAAATGTACGAATTACCGCAAGAATGCTTGGGTGCCAATACGAAACCATGACAATCTGAGCTACAAGCACGATGAAATAAAGAATTAAGAAAAAGAAGTTTTTGATGACCATATAGTAATTTGCCATAAGATTAACCATGGAATAGAACAAAACAAACAAACCAACCTCGGGAAGAAGCGTGTATGCAGAAACATAATCAGGCCCATATAAAATTGATACCACCTTGCCTGGCATTATCATATAAATGGCAAGCACAGCAAATGCCCCGATTAGCGTGATTATGATCGAAAAAAGAAAGATCTGATAATGTTTGTCACCTTTGACTTTTCGCTCTGATACCATTGGGAACATGACGCTCGCAATCGGTGCTGTTACATAAAGAATAATCTTGGCAACCGTCGAGATGGCAGCGTATAAGCCAGCGCTTTGCGGATCAAAATAATGTTTAACCAGAATAATATCGATATTGAGCGAAGCAACAAGAAATAAAGACGCAATCAGTGTTGGCCAAGTGTAGGATATTATTTCCTTTTTATCGAATTTAAAAGAGTGCCCATCATGGAATTTTATTTTATTAAACATTCGCTTTATCGGCAAAAACGAAATGGAATATGCAATTATGGTGGCTAGTACTATGGCACTGACCGCTCCGTTTAATTTTAAACCTGCCATCACCAGTGCTAAGCCCAATCCAAGCCGGAGGGCCATTTCTAAGATGTTGATTGAAGCCAGGCTTCTAAATTTTTGGAGGCCCTGAAAATATCCTTTGTTAATTACAATAAGCAGAGAGAATATTACTCCTGATAACACAATTGAAATTGGCATGAGTGAATTGATAGAAAAGAAATTCGCGATAGGCTTTAGAAACAAAAGGCAAACCAAAAATATTCCAACACCGATCAAAAGTAGATATTTTGTGAGAAACAAAAACAATTTTTTTAATGCATCAAAATATCGTTCGTTGAATAATTCTCCGGAGTATCTCATCGAGATGGTCAAAATTGCGCCGCTAGCTACGGCAATAATAGTTTGCAATGACATTAGGGCTGTCATCTCGCCATATTCCGTCGGACCCAAAAGCCGCCCCATCATCATATTGAACAGGTAGGAAAATAAACTGGCAATCAATGTCCCGATAAAGACAATTGAACTGCTTTTAAGTAATTTTTTGGCTTCATTCATACGGGTTAAACTATAGCAGGTTGATTAAGCTTCGAAAAGGCTGTTTCAAAATTAGCAAATTATCTGATAACATCGAAATGCTTGACCAACTTTTTGCAATCTCAATTTCAATAATCGAATTATAAATGCCAGATAAAGAAATAATTAAAACCAGTGTTTTTGCCAGGATCGGATTTTTAGGCAACCCCTCAGATGGATTCGGCGGCAAAACAATTAGCCTGCCCTTAAAAAATTTTCAAGCCGAGACATTGGTCTGGCAATCACCAACTTTCAAATTGCTCTCAAACAGCGAAGATCAGGACGAATATGAGCATGTCGGCGACATGGCTCGATATGTCAGGGCAAATGGCTATTATGGTGGAATCAGGCTTGTCAAGGCGGCGATTGTCAGCCTTAAGAAATATTGCGAGCAACATTCGATAGAATTTCCTGGTGGCAATTTTACTATCAGTTATCGTTCAAATATTCCGCGCCAGAGCGGTCTTGCCGGTTCGAGTGCAATCATTGTCTCGACTATCAAATCGGTAATGAAATTCTACAAACTCCCCGAAGCCAGTTTGCCACCGGAAATCCTTGCTAACATTGCAATTGCCGCTGAAACTGAGGAACTGGGCATTACTGCTGGGCTTCAAGACCGAGTGGTCCAATCTTTTGATGCCCCGGTCTATATGGATTTTGGTCCGGCAGCATTTAAAAGGCATGGAGGGATTTTTGGTGAATACAAAAAAATAAATCCGAACTTATTTCCTGAAATGTACATAGCCTGGAACGACAAACCTTCTGAATCGGGCAAAATTCACTCGGATGTTAAATCTCGCTTCCTGGATGGTGATCAAAAAGTAGTTAATGCAATGGCAAGATTTGCCGAAATTGCCGAATCTGGGATGAGCGCCTTGCTTAAACGCGACCATGCCAAGCTTTGTGATCTTGCAGACCAGAATTTTGATCTGCGTAGAAAAATCTACGGTGATTCTGTAATTGGGGCCGACAATCTAGCGATGATTAAATTGGCTAGAAAATTTGGCGCTGCCGCCAAGTTCCCAGGTTCAGGCGGGGCGATCATCATTATTCCACGAAATAAAGGACAGGCTGATATAATTTTAGAAGAGTTTGCGCGAAGAAAATATAACATTGAAAGAGTAGTCGTATGATGAGAAAGATAACAAAAGCGGTCATTCCGGCGGCTGGTCTTGGTACCCGTTTTTTGCCGGCCACCATTGCGCAACCGAAAGAAATGCTGACAATTGTTGACAAGCCAGTGATTCAATTTGTGGTCGAAGAAGCGGTCGAAAGCGGAATTAAAGATATCCTCATTATCACCGGCCGAAGCAAGAGAGCAATCGAGGACCATTTCGATCCATCGTATGAGCTCGAAGAAATGCTTCAAAGGAAAAACAATGAAGAGCTTCTTTTGACACTTGATCGAATTTCAAATCTCGCCAATATCCATTTTATTCGCCAAAGGCGCCAGAGAGGTCTAGCAGATGCAATATATCAAGCCAAAACTTTTATTGGCGACGAGCCATTTGCCGTCCTCTTAGGGGATACAATCATTGATTCGAGTGATGAAAAAACCCACAATCTATCAAAAATGGCTTCGCTTTATGAAGAAACAGGGAAATCCGTAGTTGCTCTCGAGCGAGTTTCGAAGGCACAAATTTCGCGTTATGGAATAGCTGGCGGAAAAATGCTCGACAAACAGGTGATGGAGATTGACGAACTGGTCGAAAAGCCGGACCTGGTTGATGCTCCGTCGAATCTAGCGATCGCCTCACGCTATATTTTTGCAACTGGCATTTTTAGCCTGGTCGAGAAAACTAAACCCGGTGTCAATGGGGAGATTCAGATTACCGATAGTATGAAATTTCTCGCCGAAGCGGGAGAAATACTTGGTTATATCATCAGCGGCCGCCGGCATGACATCGGCAATAAGGTTGATTTCGTCAAAACAAATCTTGATTTTGCCTTAAAGCGCAAAGATACAAAAGCAGAGATCAAAAAATATATTAGAGAAATTTTGAAAGGTGAAAAATGAAAACATATCTAATCACCGGTGGCGCTGGCTTTCTTGGGTCCAACCTGGCAATTCGTCTTATTAAGAACGGGCAGAAAGTTATTGTAGTCGACGATTTGTTTACTGGCCGATTAAAAAATCTGGCTGAAATCAAAGAAAATCCCAATTTTAGATTTATTAAGCACGACGTCAGAAAACCTCTAAAAATTGATGGCAATGTTGATTATGTCTGCCATTTAGCTTGCCCGGCTTCGCCGCCAGTTTATTTGATTGATCCTATACATACCCTTGAAACATCGGCAATCGGCACCCAGAATATGCTTGAATTTGCACTCTCCAAGGGGGCAAGGTTTTTTTATACTTCTACAAGTGAAATTTATGGCGACCCTTTGGTGCACCCGCAGAAAGAGAGCTATTTTGGTAATGTAAACCCATATTGCAAGCGCTCCTGCTATGATGAGGGAAAGCGCTATGCAGAGGCCCTTATTTATGAATACCGGCGCGAAAGAGGGCTAAACACGGGAATCATTCGCATTTTCAATACTTATGGTCCCAAAATGGACCCTGATGATGGTAGGGTAGTTACAAACTTCATCAAACAGGCCCTGCGGGGCGAAGATATTACCGTGCAGGGCGACGGTAAACAGACGCGTTCTTTTTGTTATGTTGACGATCAAATCGACGGTATGATAAAAATGATAAAATCCAATGAGGAAGGCCCTATCAACATTGGCAACCCAAATGAGTTTACAATCCTTGAACTTGCAAAAATTGTCATAGATTTGACAAAGACAAACTCAAAAATTGTGTACACCGCTCCAGTTGAATCTGATCCTAAACAGAGAAGGCCGGATATCAAATTAGCCAAGGAAAAACTAAATTGGAAGCCCAAAATCAATCTTCGTGAAGGGATCAAAAAAACGATGGAATATCTAAAGGCAGAAATTTGATAATTAATATGATTGCTAAGGAAAGAAAATGAAAATTGTTGTCATTGGTACTGGTTATGTTGGCTTGGTACAAGGTGTAGCATTGGCAGAATTGGGCAATGAGGTTACCTGCATTGATGTAGACGAGGATAAAATTGCAAAACTCAAAGAGGGAATTTCCCCAATATACGAGCCGGGAATCGAAGAGCTAATTAAGAAAAATCTAAAACAAGGCCGGATTACTTTCGAAACATCGCTTAAAAGATACTTGAATAAATCCGATATCGTATTTATCGCGGTGGGGACGCCGTCGGACGAAAATGGAAAAGCCGATTTGAAATATATTATCGCTGCAGCGGAAGAAATCGGAAAAAATATCAAGAAACCTCTTGTTATCGTAAATAAAAGCACAGTGCCGATTGGGACAGGAGAAATGGTAAAAAGTACCATCAAGAAGCACTACAAGGGAAGCTTTGACGTCATCTCCAACCCGGAATTTTTAAGAGAAGGTTCGGCAATCGACGACTTTTTTCATCCGGATCGAGTGGTAATAGGGTGCAATGGGGACCGAGAAGCAGCAGAAAAAGTCGCTGAAGTTTACAAGGTCTTAACTTGCCCAATTGTCATAACGAACCTAGAAACCGCAGAAATGATCAAATATGCCTCAAATTCTTATCTGGCAACCCAGATTTCATTCATCAATTCAATTGCTAATATATGCGAAAAAGTCGGTGCCGATGTAGCCGATGTCTCGCGCGGCATGAAACTGGACAAACGAATTGGCGAGCGGGCATTCCTGAGTGCCGGCATCGGCTACGGGGGATCATGTTTTCCAAAAGATGTAAGCGCAATGGTAGAAATCGCCAAAGAAACCGGAGAGGACTTTAGGATATTGGAGGAAGTCGAGGCAGTAAACAAATCCCAAAGGCAAAGATTCGTTAAAAAAATTGTTGAGAAACTAGGCAAATTAAAAGGAAAGAGAATCGCGATCTGGGGAGTAGCTTTCAAGGCAAAAACGGATGATATCAGGGAAGCGCCGGCGATTACAATAATGGAAGCATTAATTGATTTGGGTGCAGAAGTTTTAGCATATGACCCAGTCGCCGTGGAAAATGCGAGTAAAATTATTCCCGATGCAATCTATGTTAATCGACCAACAGACGCTTGCAAGCGTGCAGACGCGTTGCTTATTGTCACTGATTGGGACGAATTTAAACAAGTAAATCTTGATGAACTTGGCAACTCAATGAAATCAAAAGTCATTTTTGACGGCAGAAATATCTATAACCCCGAAGATGCAAAGAAAGCTGGGTTCACATATTTTGGGATAGGTAGATAATAGAAAGAAATATCATTATTTAAGATTAAAATTATGAAAAATCAGCCCAAGGTTTCCATCATCATTCCTGTTATTGCCGTAAATGATTACATTCGCGAGTCCATCCCTGAGATTCTGAAGTTAGATTGGCCGGATTATGAGATTTTTATTTTTCCTGATCAACCTGACAAAAAACATAAATGGCCGAAAACCAAAATTATCGCATCGGGCAAAGTCGGGCCGGCAGAGAAACGCGATCTGGCAATTAAATATGCCCAAGGCGAGATCATTGCATTTTTAGACGATGATGCATTTCCGAGAGCCGATTGGCTCAAAAAGTCGATCAAATTATTTTCTGACAAAAAAGTCGGCGCTGTCGGCGGGCCTGCGATGACACCGAAGCATGACGATACCCTACAAAAAGTTTCTGGCGCTGTTTTTGAATCTTATCTTGGCGGTGGCGGAGCGAGAAACCGCTATTTGCCGATCGGCAAAGAGTGTGAATGTGACGATTGGCCAACAGTGAATCTGCTTGTCCGCAAGGATGTTTTTGCAAAAATAGGTGGCTTCGATAATACTTACTGGCCAGGGGAAGACACCAAACTTTGCCTTGATATTTTAAGTGCCGGTTACAAAATCATGTATACGCCGGAGGCGGTCGTCTACCACCATCGCCGATCCGACCTTGTGAAGCACTTCAAACAGATTGGAAATTATGCCCTGCATCGCGGTTTCTTTGCCAAGATCTATCCGAAAACTTCGCTTAAACTATTCTATTTCATGCCGAGTATTTTCGATCTATATCTGTTGGCGTTGATAATAATTACCCTCATTCCTCATTCCTCATCTCTTGTAATGATTGCCTCAATTCCAATTGCGCTATATGCCGTTGGGCTTATTTTGGATGCCCTTGTTATCTCATTTCGTTGGAAAAATCCATTGGTAGGATTAATCACGATACCCATGGTCCTCTTCACTCATGTCTGGTACGGCATCCGCTTCGTTTGGGGGCTGATTATTCCAAAACTTGCTAGATAGATCTATCTAGCAAATCTCAAAATAAGTAGAACAGCAGCTATCAAAACAGCACATCCAGTCAACCTGATGATGTATGTTTTTGATGAATTTTTTTCGAGCCAGGTAGGGTAATATCTGGAGGTGATGCCAGTAATTAGTAGGGTGAAAAATGACCCGAACATTGCAAGGGCTTGTGAAACTGCCACATTCGTCAAAAATGCGATGAAAACCAATACTTGTGCGCTTACGATAAATAAGTTGCTTAGGAAAAGTGGAAAAATCTGGATTGCGGTGACCCTGATTTCTTTTTTTGCTAGAAAATATGTTGGGCTCAAAAGAACTGCGACTCCCAATAAAGACCAGGCCTGAAAATTGAAAGGATCAAGCCCGGTATTGAGTGAAAGTTTCACGAAAATATCAGTTGCCGCATAAAGCAAAACAGCAAGGAGCATCAGTAAAATGTTTTTGTTGAAAATTGATCCCAGTCGTTGTTTGTCGTTGTAGGAAACAAGAATTCCACCAAGCACCGTCAAGGCAATTGAAAGATAGATCAGGACAGGGAATCTTTCGCCTAAAACAATAAATGACAGCAGCGTTACAAAAATGGTCTGTATGTTAAATAGCGATTGATAGACTGATACGTCGATGGAATATAAGGCTTTCCATGTCAGAAGCGTTGCAACCGCGGTGGTAGCAATATAGGCAAAATAAGGCCAACTTAGCGGATTCTGAATGTGCCCTGCCTTGGCCCAAAGAAACGGCAGAAAAATTAGTGCTGTCACATTCAACCAAAAAATCAAGGAATATAGATTCTTAATTTTGTACTTTGTTGTAATTTTGCCGGCAATGCCGGAAAGCGAGTAGAAAAAAGCTGCTGTTAAGGACAGAAATATATACATAATGCGATTGTAGCACAAGAATTGTTAGTCCTCACCCAAAATAATTGTTTTTAAACGCAAGACCGCCGCCCACGTTGGGGCGGCGGCGGTCTGCTTTTGGGAATCCGGGCGCTACGCATAGCGCTCGACCATCATCTTCATGTTGGCGAGGAACCACGCCATGTGGTCCTGCACGGCCGAGGGCGTGCCCAGCTTGGGCTTGTACTCGGCAACGAAGTTGATCTCGGCCGGCCGGTTGGCCGCCGAGAGAAGGTTCTCCACGATCGTGTGTGACCCGCTGTCCGTCACCGATTTCACGTGCACGGCGGCGACGTACGGCGCGAGGACCTTCACGGCCTCGTGTCGCTCGGTGCGAGTGGCGCCCAAGACAGAGCTGTCTTCGGCGGCGTTGCGATCGGCGCGAAGGAGATGCTCTGTGTCGATGACCAGCCTGCATCCCTCGTCCCGGCAGTACCGAGCAATCGTGTTGGCGGCCAGTCGATCATCAGGGTTCACCTCGTAGAGGCCGTTGGCCGCAAGGTGGTGGCTGATGTTCTCGCCGGGAAGAAGTGCCTCCACCTTTCGGCACTCGGCGATCTTCGGGAAGAACGCCCAGTCGATCGGTGTGGAAGGCATGCCCTCACCGCCGATCTGGTGGCGGAGACCCTGGAGAAGCCCGTTCACCGGGTTCCAGGCGCCTTCGTGGTACTTGACCGGCAGCGGCCAGTTCTCCCTTCCGGTTACCCCACGAAGGGGGAGAACCTGCAGGAATTCGTAGCCAGCCTTCTGGGCCCACTTGGCCGCCATCATCGGCGAGCCATGCGCCCAGAGTGCCGTCCTCATAGCATACGGCAACAGAGACGCGATCGAAATACCGTAACCGAACACATTGGGAGTCCGTCGCAAGCTAATCACCCGTTTCTTGCCCCCATGGGACATATTTGATATTCTTGGGTCATGCCCCACGGCACCGTAACAATATAACACAAATCACTAATAAAGTCAAGGACATTTATGCCAGAACTTAAGCGTGTGAGCAAGCCTACCAAGGATCAAAAAGCTAAAAATGCCAAATTTAAGATCTCAATCTCGTATCCGCCTCTTCCTAGTGAGAAAGGCATCCCTCTTCTTACCCAGAATCGCCAATTTCAATGGTTCAACAACCCAACGTATATCTATCCGATGGTGCCTTCGTATGCAGCCTCACTTCTGGCCGATCAAGGCTATGACGTGCTCTGGGACGATGCCATTGCCGAGGAGCTCACGCCGGAATCCTGGCTTCTTAGAATCAAGAAATCCAATCCCAACCTGATAGTGTTTGAATCTAAAACCCCGGTAATTAAGCGACACTGGAAACTTATTGAAGTTATGAAAAAAGAGCTTCCCAAGGCGACTATCGCCCTGATCGGCGATCATGTGACTGCGATGCCGGAAGAATCGATGAAAAACTCGAAGGTTGATTATGTTCTTACGGGCGGAGATTATGATTTTCTGGCATTAAACCTAGCGAATCATCTAAATCATGGTGAGAAACTCGAGGCAGGGATTTGGTACCGTGAAGGGAAAACCATTAAAAATACCGGGCATTTTGAGCTTAATCATGATCTTGACGATCTTCCGATGATCGATCGTGATCTCACCAAATGGCAGCTGTACGCTTACAAGAATGGTAATTACAAAAGAACACCAGGCACATACACATATGCTGCACGTGACTGCTGGTGGGGCAAATGTGCATTTTGTTCCTGGACGACTCTCTATCCGGGTAAGGATTATCGCAAACATTCGGCCAGGAGGATGCTCGACGAGATCGGCATCTTGATTGAGAAATATCATGTCAAGGAGATCATGGATGATTCGGGCTCTTTTCCGATCGGCACATGGCTAACGGAGTTCTGCAATGGCATGATCGAGCGTGGCTACAACAAGAAAATCCGTCTTGATATAAATATGAGGCTAAAGGGGCTTAAACAAGAAGATTACGATCTTATGGGCAAGGCCGGGATCAGGTTTATCCTGTACGGACTTGAGTCGGCAAACCAGAATACGCTTGATCGAATCCAGAAAAATTTGAAGGTAGAGGAAATCGAAAAAGGCGTTAGAATGGCGAAAAAGGGTGGACTGGAGCCTCATATCACTACCATGATGGGTTATCCGTGGGAAACGCGTGAAGACGCCGAACGAACTGTGGCTCTTGCGAGACATCTATTCAATAAAGGTTATGTTGACACTCTGCAAGCCACTATAGTGATCCCGTATCCAGGCACGCCACTCTATCGCGAATGCAAGGAAAACGGCTGGTTGGCGACTGAGGATTGGGATAATTTCGATCAGCGCATGGCGGTGATGAAATCACCCTTGACCGAGAAAGATATCAAAGAACTGACCCAAGAGCTATATAAGTCATTCATGACTCCCCGGTTTGTCATGCGAAAGATTGCTTCGGTGCGAAGCTGGTCTGATGTTACTTTCCTTTTCCGTGCTGCTGGCAAGGTAATCGGCCACCTCATTGACTTCTCTCCCAAGAATAAACAAAATTGCGAGTGCGAGGAAAAGGCAGAACACGAAGCATAGGCGGTTTGCATTATGATCGTTGATGAAATATTCCATTTTCTAATATCTTCTGCCGCAGGCCTAGCCGTCGGTTATTTTTCTGGCAACTACTGGGCAGTGCTTTTTGCGCTTATTTCCGGTTTTTTCATAGATGCCGACCATTTAATTGATTATTTTCTGTACACAAAGTTTAAAAAATTCTCTCTGGCCGAATTCAAATCAGGATTGTTTTTTGATTATGCCGGCAAGGTCTACGTGTTTGCCCATGGTTTCGAGTACGCGATCATCTTTATTGCACTGGGGATCGTTTTTTCCCAATACGGCTGGATATTTTACTCGCTCGGGGTATCAAATTTGCTGCATCTTCTGTATGACACGATTTACAATGGGGCTGTTTGGCCGACATATTTTTTAATTTTTCGCATCGTGCATAATTTCCGCCATAAAGATTTTAATTTCCCTAAATGTTCTGAAAGATGACAATTCATTGCCTTGCTAATTCAGCATGACCAGACTAAAATTGGGATGGTTTGCGGAAAACTTCTTTTTTAGCTATATGTATAAATGCCATTTAATTAAGTTTATCGGATGAAATAATGATTAATGTATCAAAACCGGTTATCGAGCAAGACGAGATAGATGTGGTCGTGGAAGTCTTAAAGAGCGGAATGATAGTGCAGGGCCCGAAAACGGCGGAGCTTGAGGAAAAGTTTGCAAAGTACTGCGGGACTAAGTACGCAGTGGCATTCAATAGCGGCACAGCGGCAATCCATGCTGGCCTATATGCAATGGGGATCGGCGAAGAGGATGAGGTAATTACGACCCCTTTTACCTTTGTCGCAACCGCTAATCCGATCCTGATGCAGGGCGCAAAAGTGGTTTTCGCCGATATTTCTGAAGATGATTTTAATCTTGATCCGGCCGAAGTTGAAAAGAAAATTACCGATACAACTAAGGCAATTATCCCCGTTGATCTCTACGGTCAAGTTTATGATTATGAAAAAATTTCAAAGATAGCTGAAAAGCATAGCCTCAAGATTTTAGAAGATGCCTGCCAAGCAGTCGGCGCAGAGCAAAATGATAAGCGGGCAGGTAATTTTGGTGATGTGGCGGCCTTTTCCCTGTATGCTACAAAAAATATGATGTCCGGTGAAGGTGGGCTTATTACTACCAACGATGAAAAGCTGGCTGAAAAGTGCAAGATGTTCAGGCATCATGGCCAATCTGAAACATTGAGGTACGAATACGTTGATTTGGGCTACAATTACCGCCTGACGGATATGGCAGCCGCGATTGCTCTAGTCCAGCTTGGCAAAATCGATGAATTCAATAAAAGGCGCAATGCGAATGCAACTAGATTGGAAGAAGGGCTCAAAAATATTAAAGGGCTTATTTTGCCCAAGAGAAAAGAAGGAAATTTTCACGTTTACCATCAGTTTACAATCAGAATAACCAAGGATTTTGCATTGTCCCGGGATGAACTCATCGAGGAGATGAAAAACCGCGGAGTAGGGGCCGGAGTGTATTATCCTAAACCTTTGCACCTGCATTCTCATTTCCAAAAGCTTGGCTACAAAGAGGGTGATTTTCCAATAGCAGAAAAGATGTCGAAAGAAGTTGTGTCTTTGCCGGTCCATCCGTCATTGGCAAATGAAGAAGTCGAGAAAATTATTAAGGCTATAAAGGATATTGCAAATGGAAACTAGGGCAGCTGCTTGCAAGTATTTAATTTCCGGATGTATCGGGTGCCGAATCTGCATAGAAAATAACCCCAAGATATTTAAGCTAAATAACGAAGGGGAGGCTGAGATAGATTTGGAAAGGGCAGATAAAAATAGTATCTGTGAGACCGCTAAATTGTGTCCAGTTGGCGCCATTAAAATCATAAATTAGGAGGCAAATGCCAAATAAGAAGAAGCGCAAAGTTGGCTTGATCGGCTGCGGGATGATTTACACCCGCCACATGGAAGCCATTACATCAAATCCTGAAGATTTTGAGCTAGTTGCTCTGTGTGATATAGATGACAAAAAATTAGAAAATCGTGCAACGGAGAATCAAGTTCCCGGATTTACTGACTACAAGAAAATGTTGAAAGATATGAAGGGTAAGATGGATTTTGTTTCGATTGCTACGCCGAACAGCCTGCATTACGAAATGGCTATCGAAGCTTTATCAAACGGATACGACATCCTAATTGAAAAGCCCATTGATTTTAAACACGACAGGGTCCAGGAGATCTCAAAGCTGGCGAAGAAATTAAAAAGGAATGCGTTTGCAGTCCTGCAGGTAAGATATAATCCCACCGTGAATATGGTGAAAGAAGCCCTGGATAAAGGGTATTTAGGCAATATCAGATCGGTAAGTTTGATTCAGCGTTGGCAGCGCCCGGAAACCTATTTTGATTCTTGGCGGGCTGATCTCAAAACAGGTGGACGCACTTTGTACGAAGTAGGAATTCACTACCTAGATATTGTCCAATTGCTCTTTGGTGTGCCTGAAGTAAAAGCTTCTGCTACCTTCAACAACAAGCACAAAAATGTAAAATTTGAAGATACGGTCTTTTCAATTTATCAATTTCCGCAAGGCGCGTCTGGTTCTTGCGAGGTGACCATAGCTTCGGAACCGTCAAATCTTGAGTGTTCGGTCTCGATCATGGGATCCGAGGGATTCATCAAAATCGGAGGGCGTGCCCTCGATGCAATAGACCGGGCAATGTTCGAAAGCCAAATTTTCGAAAAAAAGTGGGATAATCTTGTCGAAAGATACGGAGAATCATTGGAACCGAATTCTTATGGAACCCATGCTGGTTCTTGTCCCAACCACCCCACTCTTTATGCGGAAATCGCGAAAGGGAAAGGCATTTCGATAGATGAGGCAATTAATTCTATTAAATTTATCGAGAGAATTTATGGCAAAGAGGTATAAGGAGCTATAATGGATTATTTTAAACATGAGACTGCCGATGTTTCAGACAAAGCGAAAATCGGCAAGGGCACGAAAATCTGGAATTGGTGCCAGGTGAGAGAAAATGCCACAATAGGTGAAAATTGCATTATCGGAAAAAATGCATACGTCGATACGGGTGCTATCGTTGGCAACAATGTAAAAATTCAAAATAATGCCTCTGTCTATGACGGCGTGACTTTGGAAGACGGCGTTTTTGTCGGGCCTCATGTTTGTTTTACGAATGATAAGATTCCTCGTGCAATAAATGAAGACGGATCACTAAAAGGCGGCGCTGAAACCGGCGACTGGGAAATTTCCAAAATTCTTGTAAAGCGGGGTGCTTCCATCGGTGCAAACTCTACAATCTTGCCCGGAGTGACGATCGGAGAATTTGCGATGGTTGGCGCTGGATCAGTCGTGACCAGGAATGTTCCAGACTATACACTGGTACTCGGCAATCCGGCAAGGGCGTATGGAATTGTCGACAAGTCTGGCAAAATTGTCAGCAAGGAACTTGTCGATGAACCGGCAAGCGTCAATTAAATTGAAGGATTTTATGGAGAAAAAACCGCTAGTTTCAATCGTTCTATTTACATACAATGTGGAGAGATGGATTGAGAATAATCTCAAATCGATGAATGCCCAGAAATTCAAAGATTTTGAAATTGTCATGGTGGACAAATATAGCACCGACAAAACTCAAGAAATTGCCAGAAAGTTTAAAAATGTGAAAATATATAACGCGCCAATCGAGCGTTCGACCCAGGCTAATTATGGTGTTAAAAAAGCTCGCGGTAAATATGTGTTTTTGACGGGTGCTGATTTCGAGTATCACCCTCTTTATCTGAAAAAATGCGTCGAGCTGTGCGAAAAGAAGGGCTATGACGCAGTTTATACATCAGTCGTTACGAAGAACAATACTTTCTTTGGTAGATGCAAGGCTCTTGAGAGGCTTTGCTATGTTGGTGATGATGAACATGAGTCGGCGAGATTTGTGAAAAGAGATGTTTTTTTGAAATTAGGTGGCTACGATGAAAATTTAGTTGCGGCCGAGGATTATGATTTTCAACGCAGGCTAAACAAACAGGGTTACAAAACTGGCAGGGTAGATGTGATCGCAGAATATCATCTTGGGGAAGAAGAGACTTTGCGCCATATTGTCCGCCGATCATTCTACTATGGAAAAACTCTGTATCAATTTCTGCAGAAATATAAGGGATCCAGCGTCGTACAGATGTCACCGGTACGGACAACTTACTTCAAACACTGGAGAATTTGGCTCAAAGACCCACTCCATACATTAGGTTTTATTTTCTTCAAGATCACCCAATATTTCTTTGGAAGCCTTGGTATGCTGACGGCAATCATTGTAAATTATAAAGGAATAAATTCCGAGAAGGGGAGCAAGTGAAAAAAATCAGACATAATATTCTTGATGGTTGGGCTAATCTTTCCGTTTTTATTCGCAATAATCTCGTTGGCTTTATTGTATTGATTGCGTTTATGTTTGTTTTTCTTATGCTTAAAAATTACTTTCCGGTACTACAAAATTACATGCGCATAAGATTGATTTATGCCTATGTAGGGATGTTAGCTATCTTGATTCTAAATCTGGAAACGAAATTTTTTCTGAAGCTCTCTATTGCATTTTTAGGGCTTGTTGTGCTTGCCCTGATATTCAATAATACAAACGCAGCCGATCTTATCTCTACTTACTTTCTAATTACCTTTGCACTAGGAATTGTCGCTTCACCAATTCTCCTTGGCCTAAAAAATAAATGGCTAGGGGTTTAGTTTTCTTACTTTATTTAAATAGAAA
The DNA here is from genome assembly GCA_041674405.1 of Patescibacteria group bacterium. Taxonomy (NCBI): domain Bacteria; species Patescibacteria group bacterium. The sequence continues at coordinate 111,750 of JBAYVT010000004.1, forward strand.
ATTGTTCCCAATAATGCCAGAGCCGAAATTGCGATAGACACATATTGAGTTCTCTGCAGTTTATATTCAATTGTTACGGTATCAACATTTTTGGATATTGCCCACGAATTGGCAAATCCGTTGTATAGATGATGATCTATCTCCTCTCTGTCCGAAGTTTTTGCTTTCCAGTTTCCATTAAAATTCTGGTTTAAAATGAGCGTGAAAGGCGCAACTAAGCCTTTCGTATTAATCTTAAATTCCACGGGATTAATTTCTTCAAAAGAGATCGGAACCAAGCTTCCGTCTTTTTCTACTGAAATAATTTGGCTGTTAGGGTCTGTACCCTTGATCTTATAAATCAAAAGATCGCCGAATGTTTGTACCAGCTCGAGCTTACCGGAGTTCCTGATGGAATCCGAAATCATCTGGGCATTTTTTTGCACCGGCTCAGCCGTTCTATTGTAGGTGGAATAATTGTAATCAACCGACTTATCGTATAAAACATATTTAATATTGAACTTATTGGCATATTCAATAAGTTTTTCAGGGTGATCGATGGTATCCATATACATTTCATCAATCAATTGGTCTGCTTTGGTTGTCGGGAATGAAGTATATTTAATTGTTCTATTGTTGATAAGCACAAGAGCCGGGTTATCACCGGCGAAAAATCCGTGTTCCCATTTATGGCCGACAGCATAACCGGTTGGCGGAATTAGCATCACTCTCTCATCTTGGCTGGTGTTAGAACTGAACCAAGAATTGGCATCATTCCAATAGCCCGGAATGCTCACGTAATTAGACCGCATAAGCCCCGTATTGGTGTTCCAGATAATTTTTCCAGTAAGAAGTGGAAATGCCACCACCAACACCAAACAAAGGCCTAAAGGAGGGATCAGAAAGGCCAGAAGAGGTGCTTTGCGCCTGAAATAGTCAAATAGATATGCAATGCTACAGCCGAAAAGAATGCTGATAGAAAACAAGTGGATCGGAGTAAATTTGGCCCAGGGTTCGCGGTATATCCAAAGAATTTTGATATGAGTATATAAATAATTGTACATTTCCCCGAAAGGAGGAGTGGATCCTTTGGCCAAGAACAAGCCGACGAGAGCCATTATTGCAAAAAAACGCACATGTTTATTTTTGTAGTTTAAAAGCAGGGCTAAAAGTGCGATTGCAGTAATGCCATAGCTTAAAATTAAGAAGAGAGGTTGGTCGAAATTGGTCCAGTATGAGAAATAAAACGACCCGTTATGGTTGTCATACCATCCCCATGATCCCAAGAAGCGGAAAAAATTATGGAACTGCCCCGTATCAATTTTTTGAAACGTAAACACACCGCTCACTTGGTTGAACTGAAGGCTATTTATGACAAATGGCAGAAACCACCAGACGTTCAGAAGGACCCATATGCCGGCAAAAATTAAAGCATATAATACCGACTGGCGGATTTTTTTTGGGTTGATAGCGATGAAAAAAATTAAGTAAGCCAAAAGCATGATGGGAATCACGCTTGTGACAGCGAGATTCACATTGGCAGAAATTGATATTAATAATACAAAATTTGCATAAATCGCATATTTAACCCTGTTTTTGAGATCATATTGTTCAAGTCCCAGCTTAAAAAACAGAAGAACCAACGGCAAAGCAATCATCATCAGTTTTGTATTTGTCTGATAGGCCCCTATCTGAACGACATATAGATTAAATGTGTACAAAAGCCCGGCGAAAAATCCTGCCATTCTTGAATATTTAAAATCTTTAAAAATATTTCTGGCAAACAGGTACATTGCTATACCGGGCATGCCAAAAAGAATGATGATCCAAATCTTTTCAATAAATATCATTGAAAATCCCACCTTCGAGAGAATCAACCAGAATGGGAGAAGCGGAAAAAGATATGGCAAATAAATATTCGGCCCACCCATATTAAATGCCTTTGCGTTCCAAGAATAGAAATAATCAGGCAAGAAGCTTAAGGGGCGGATAATCCAAGACTCGTCACCCCCAGCAATCATAAGGTCTTTTTTGAACCAAAAAAGAGGCAGAAGGCTTAAAACCACTAATAGTATTAGATATTTATCTAGTTTTTTCATAGAAAAATTTGAAATAAATGAATGAACCAGCGGCAATTAATATGCTGCAAATTGCTAAAATGCTGAATACTTTCTGTGCCGAATATTCAATTGTCATTGTATAATCCCCCTGTTCGCGAACATACCAGCCATTGGCATAACCATTTGCAAGGTAATGTTGGCCTTCATCAATTTTCTGGGTTTTTCCATTTTTATTGATCGTGACTTTCCAATTTTTATTATAACTTGCAAGGAAGGTCAGTATATAAGGCGAATTTGCGTTCTTAACTTGAACGGAATATTTAGTAGGGCTAATTTTTGAAAAGATTGTTTCGGGCGATTTTCCAGAAATATTTAAATCTGCAAGCGAAGACGGCATATTAAAATCTTTGGCTTCTGGCGTGAAAAATATTACAGGTTGTTTTGTAAAATCAATATTACCCAAGTAACCATCAAGGCTCTCGGTTTGCCCGCCTTGGCGATCGATATTAATATCACTCATATGAATGTCAGTAGTAGTGTAGATTTGAGGTAGGTTTGTGCCTGACTTATAAAAATCCAATCCTCCGATTTTTCTTTCCAGCCCAATATTTTCTTGGGTGGACAGGTTTTTTTCAATTGTTTCTTTTGAATTGATTGTGCGGAGAAACGACTCAGAATCACCGCGCACCATGAGTGTATCTACGCCCATAAGAGCAAGGATGCGATCGAGATGGACACCAAGACCGGCGTGATTAATTTCGTCATAAGCGATCGTCATCATATCAACAGAATGAGAAAAGGCCAGCCTGTTTTCAGGATAATCTCGCACAATAGGTTTGTTAAATAAATAACGGGTGAAATCAGGCATATCATAATATGCCCAAGTGAATTTTGACAGCCATTCTTCCTGGGGTAATATTAATATTCTGCCTTCTCCCTGATTTTTGAGCCAATCGGCGGCTTCATAATATTCCTGAGGAATTGTTACTGGTTTAATGCTTTGTTTCATATCTCCTGTGATCATCGGATATTCGCCAATGAAAACCAATGCCAACATTAAGGAGACAAAGATTATTTTTGCATAAGATTTCTTAAAAAATGCAAGAATTTCGTCCGCGGCAAAGGAAAAAAGAACGCAGTAAGAAAAAATAGTCCAGATAGCAAACCTATATGGGTTTCTGAACATTTGCAGAATGGGAATCTTCATCATAAAAAACTGGATAGGCTTACCAAAAACACTATTGCGCCCAGCAGCAAGAACGAAAGAGACAATCAGCAGGATAAGTAAAAACCAAATCATTTTTTTGCGTTCTGGGCTGGTATTTCTTCCGATAATTCTTATGATTGAATAAATCAAAGTGATCGAAACTAAAATTGCGATTGCACAGAGGGGCCCGGAGGTTGGTGCCGGAACACCCCTAACTAACAAGAGGTTAATCGGAGTTGCTGCTTGGGATATTAGCTTCCAAGTAAATAACCATAGGCGATTAATGTCCCCGATTTGCGAGCTTCCGCCCAGTCCAAGAACTGCCGGAACAAGCCACCAGATATTTAAAACAACCACATAAACAATTGAAAGAATCGTAAATTTGGCAACATTCTTGCGGTTTTTGCCCGTTGCTATCTCGTACAGTAACCAGAAATACAAAGGCAGCATATGCACCACAAATGAAGGCATGTTGGTAATTGCCATAAAAACGCTGACTATCCCAATATACAAAGCGTAAATGGGCTTTTTGTTCTCCACGCCCAATTTTCCCAGTAGAAATACGAGTGGAATGAAAGCATAAGAAAAAATTGCTATATGCTCTCCCTGAGAGACATAGAGCCCCATAATCGGGTTAAAAATATAAAACAACCCAGCCAATAATGATGCGAAATGATGTTTGCCGCGCAAGATATTTCTTGTAAGAAGGTACATCGAAAGCCCAGCTAAAAATATTCCGGCAACATACCAAATTCTCTCAATCGCACCGATTGATAAACCAAGAGTATTAAGGCTGGCTAGGATTCCATAAAAAGGAATTTGGGACAAAAATGCAGATGAGATATCGTAACCCATCGTTACTTTGTCGTACCATACGGATAGGGAAGAGTGCAGGTTTGAGAGAGGGGCCAAGGGAAAATCCGCATCGGTTCCGTCAATAATTCCCAAGATCCCTGTCTTCCAAATGGGTAAGATTGCAGAAAACAAAAGAATCGGCAGATCGATGAGCAAAGGGTTTATGCGCGTAAACCAATTTTTGAGTCTATTCATAAATATAAAGCTTAGGTTACTTTAGAAAAATACCAGAAGCACTTCTAAAAAGCAATTGCAGGTCAGCAGCATCTTAAGCTGTGATATAATTTTTTAAGCCATGAAAAAAAATTGGATCAAAGAGATAGACTATTTAAGAGCTGTCGCCATACTAGCTGTAATTTTAATTCATGCAACAGACCCCTGGGATTCTATTACTCCACTTACGTCTGTCGGTATCATTGCCCTGACACTAAATGAACTATCAATTTTTGGGGTTTCCTTCTTCTTTGTAATAAGCGGCATGGTTTTATTCCGGAGCATGCAAAAAAAAGATGCGATCATTCCATTCTACCTGCGGCGCATCCAGTCAATTCTGATTCCATATCTTTTTTTCACGATAATTTATGAGATTTTCAAAAAATTCTATTTAGGCATACCCTTGTCGCAGGCCACAGTTTTTCATGATTTGTATACGGGCCAAGGTTATTTCCATTTCTGGTTCCTTGTCGTGCTATTTTATTATTATCTAATTTATCCTTTTCTTTACCGAATTTTTATAAAGTTTAAGCAGTTAAACCCCTTTTTAAACGGGATTGTCTTTATTGTTTTTCTGGTTCTTCCTTTTTTGTGGCAAATAACATCAAGTAAATTTGGATTAGCAAAGATCGATGGACAAGTTAGAATCACTGAGTTTTTCCGCTATTTACCATTTCTGTATGGCGGTATCGCGATCTCAGCAAATTATGAAAGAATAAAACAAAATTTGCACCTTACAAAAACTTTAATATTGGCATCAGTTTCTTTGGTTGCCATTTTTACATTGATATTTTCAATCTATCTTGCGGTGAATCACCCTGGAATTTTTGTTCATATTCAGGGTATCTATCACTATTACAGCCTCATATTTCTCCCATTTTATGTGTTTCCTTTATTTTTTATTCTTATTAAATTTTTTTCTTCAGTAAATATAAATCAATCCGTTTTGAATCTACTTAAAAAGATCGGTGATTATTCTTTGGGTATATATTTGATTCACATAATGTATAATATTCTTATATTTGGTGAGCTGATATACAAATATCTCAATCTGACATGGAATAATATCCTGGCTTATATTTTACTTTTTATCGGTTCCTCTTTAGCGAGCATTTTAACCATCTGGATAATCTCTAAAATACCGTATTCCGGATGGATATTAGGAAATAGGGTACGTAATGCAAAAACAATCTAGAGTACGAATAATGCTTCTGCCGCTTTCTGTGCTTGCTTTTATGTTGCTGCTTTTTTGGCCGTACCGACATGGTATTGGCAACTATTGGGATTGGACTGTCCCATATTTCAATTTGAATTTTTGGGATGCTATTCTTGGCAAGCTGTTGATATGGCAAGGCATTACATTTGGCCAGTCGCTGCCATACAATTCTGGCATGTATTGGCAACTTGTACTGAGCGCAATATATTCAATACGGATTCCGACCGAATATCTTGTCTACCTCGGCCTTTCGTTTTTTGGTTTTTTTACGATCTGGATCGTTTGGAAGACATGCAAACCCAAGAAGGAAAAGATCAATTTTCTCTATTTGCTCATCGCAATGGCCTCATTCCTTAATCCGGCCATTTACTACAAGCTATTGGCCGGCCATATGAACTATTATTTTTCTTTTCTTTTGTTTGTTGTTTTAATTTACTATCTTCTTAAAAAATTTAAACCGACATTAAAACATTATCTTGTGTTGGCAATTATTCTGGCATTTGTCGGAGCCCAGATTCAATTCTTTCTTTTTGCCATTCTGGCCCTGCTGGTTTATTTTATTGTTTATCGCGAGAGATTCCGTTGGAAGTTCGCCATATGGACTGCTGTGATTGCTTTTTTCATAAACTTGCCATGGATGGTGAATATTTTTTTTGGCGTGAATAATGTAAGCCAAATTTCCGGTATCGCTGGGAGTGAATCTTTTTCTGCAGCAATGTTTACGAACCCTGCTAGAATTTTTGCGATGGTTTTTGCCCCCGCCACAAACATTCAATACGCTTTCCCCAAAATTGCATTTGGTTTTTTTGCCGTATTTAGTTTGGTTTTAGTATCATCAATTATTATTTTCTTCGCAAAAAGAAAATATGTTGGCCAAAGGGGGAAAGACGCGATTTTCATCATCATTCTTTGGGCAATTTTTGTTTTTCTCTGTACTGGATTATTTAACTATTTGAAAATTCCATACGTGCAGGATTTGTATCCGCTTTTACGCGAGTCTGGCCATTTTGCCCCACTCATTCTTCTAACCGGTTTGCTTGCCTTGGCGTTTATTTGGGATGAATTGAGGCCTGCTAAATTGATAAAAAGCTTGCTTATTGTGTATATGGCGCTGTTTATTATTATTAATTTTTATACTTTTTATCGCTATCTTCCAAAGGTCAATTATGCCTTGGCGCGTGAGAGTTTTTCCCAAACCAAAACTTATCTGGATGATGAGGTTGGCGCATTTAACGTTGCTGAATACCCATTTTGGAATCAGTACGGATTTGTGGGCCAAGAAATTGATGTTGTGCAAGAAAAACAGATCAACCAGAGCGGCTGGGATAGTTTTATCCTCTATTCCGGGCAAGATTTCTTGTCGAATTATCATGATGGTGGAAAAAATATCAATGATTCTTTTCAATACGCCATTTTAAAAAATAATGCCCTGGAGAAACTTCGAAGCCATAATATTAAATATCTTCTTGATTTTTCCTCCATTTATAAGAGCAATTATGGTTTTTATACCTCGCCTGATAGATATGAGAGCAACCCAAGCTTACTCAATAATCCCAATTTTGTTCCCTCGCTTCTGGCTGAAAACCAGCAGGAAATTAATAAAGTTTCGGAAAACGTTTATGAAATCAAAAATAGTCTTCCTAGAATTTATGGCGACGGGGTAACATTCAAACGTGTCAACTCCACAGAATACAAAATTCAAATCAAAAATCTCAAAGATTCAACACCCCTGTATTTTTTGGATAATTACAATAATGGATGGAAGATATATTTAAGTGAAAGCAAAGGTTCTCTTTGTTCAAATCCAACTAATTTTTCCGCCCAGAAAACGAGTGAATGCCAGTCAAAAGATCAAATTGATTTAACTGCCCTCGGTTACCTTCGATCGCCTTCGTTTGCAAACAGCACGCACAAAATGATTTCCGGATATGCAAATAGTTGGAATTTCAGCATCTCTGAATTGAAAAATAATCCCGATTATAAAAAATATGCCACAGAAAATTCTGATGGCACTATCGATCTAACACTTACTTTGTTGTTTTTGCCACAGGTTTACTACTATGTTGGAATGGCCGTAAGCCTAATGGCAATTCTAGCCGTGGTTTTTATGGTAGTTTTTCTCAAGCCCCAGGATTAGTAGCTTTGGCGATGGAATTTAGTGTTTTTGGATAGATATAGAATTTTGTCTTGGCTTTGTTCTTTTTGCTTGCATAATTTATTGCGTCATTGATATCGGAGAAGCACTTAAACGGGGTATTTTCAAAAAGTTTCTGGTTGCCCGAAACAAAGACAATATCGTATTTACGAAGATGTTTTAAAACCATGTATGTTCTGTGCCCACCCGCTTTGAAGCCCACCTTTTTGATATGGGATAAAAATTCCGCTGGATCCTTGATGGACCTAAGGTCTTTGTAAAACCGAATTTCGCCAATTCCGTTCCCGGCACCCTCTGATAGCTCCGCAGCTATAATCAAACAACCGCCGGTTTTTATAATCGGATTTTCAACGTCGAGTAAATAATTTATTACCCTAGAGGCCTGATACAGGTTTGAATCCTTGGGAAACCCCAAACCGCAAATGGCCGCATCGGCCACACCATCTACTGATAATATAAAATTCTCTTTTACAAACTTGATCCCATCCTTGTAAACCTTTTCAAGCTGGCCGGAAAAGCACTTTAGAAGATTTCCCTGGGCATCATTCACCAAATTAATTGAGTAATCGATTTTTATTGGTTTGATAATTTCCCAAAGAGTTTGATGAAAAGGATTCGACTCGGTCTCGCAAAGTTTTGTGTTCTCATCTCCAAGAAATTTAAGGCTATGGGTTGCATTTATTGTCGGTTCTCCGGCGCAACCTATCGCGATTGTTTTTGGGCCGCCGCTAAAGCCGGCATATAGATGAGGCTCAATTACCCCTATCGTCATAATAAAATCATGGTTTAACAACAATTTGTTTAAAACAATTGGGACCCCCAAGGATGTAACACCCAGATTTTTGTGTGTTTTTTTGTCTTGTGTATGAGAAATAATCCGATATCTCTCTGCAATTTCTTGCCCGAACATCTCGTTTATTTGCTCTTTGTCCTGGGCTTTATGCAGGCCCGTTGCAATCAATATCTCTACTTCACAACCAGTTTTTTCAAACATCGGCAAAACTGCTTCCAAAATTTCATTAAGATGGGCCTTGCGCGTAATGTCAGGCACTACAATCAGTGCTTTTTTCCTGCCCTGGATTATATTTTCCAAATCGGTAAAATCGGTTTTTGTATCCGCGATTTTTGATGGGCCCAGAGGCTTGATTATGCCAAGGAGATTTTTGCCTGAAAGGTTTACAGAAACTTGTTTTTTACCATAAGAAATATAGTGCATTTATAACTCTAGTGTTAAATATTTACAGGGTTTTGAATAATTTATATGGCCAACGGATGATGCGCATTATCAGTGTGGCCAGCCTTCCATTGTGTTTATACCAAAAATACGTTTGTGATCTGTAATAATATTTCTTGCGGGCGCTGCTAGTTTTTATGCTTCTTCCTTCTAAGTGAATAATCTTGGCAGAATTCAAAACTGCGTTTTGGTACCCAACGTCCGAGAGGCGTTTGCAAAGATCATCATCTTCTAAATACATAAATATGTTTCTGTCGAAACCACCTACGTCCTCAAATTTCTTACGTTCAAGCATCATGGCGGCACCAACTACGATATCAGCAGTAAAGTACTCTTTTGAAAAATCAATCTTATGGTCGTTGTAACGGCGGATAGTTACGGAACCGAGATTTTGAAATGATGCAAAAAAGTTTTTTTGAATTATTCCGTCCTCATGATATAGGAGCGGCGATAGGGCACCAATTTTGGGATGTTTATCTAGAAAAGAAACCATTTTTGATGGAGAGTCATCCGTCAGAAGAGTGTCCGAGTTCAAAAACCACAGATATTTTCCTTTAGCATCTTTTGCGCCTAAGTTATTCCCCTTACCAAAACCAAGATTGGTTTTTGAAAAAATGACCTTGATTTTTTCAGGAGGCAGTAATTTGCGGAGTTTTACTGAATCTATCTTTGACTTGTCGCCGGATCCGTTGTCGACAACTATTACCTCGTAATTTAGCCGGACATATTTTGCAATTGTTCGCAAAGAATCCTGTACCAGATCAGGCGTGTTGTAATTTATCATGACAATTGAGAGTTCCGGCGTTTTCATAACGTTTGTTGGGGATTCGATTAGAAAAAACCCATTAATTTATCCATATAACGAAAAGATACCTTGCGTTCGCGCAGAATTTTCTTTCGCTTTTCAATCATTTTTCCATGCTCGCTGATACATGTTTTGACGGCCCAGATATATTCAGTGAAATATCCTTTTACGATTGCTGCTGCTAAAAATCGGAGCTCAGAAAGCAGAATCAGGGGGGAATAAATAATTATTCTGCTCAAAGGAAAATTTTTGTACATCACATGCCAGCGGTTTTTATTGATGTATTTAAACACAAACCCAGATTTTTTGCCTGCAGAAGCAGACCCCATGTGATAGATTATGGCACCTGGCACAAAGAGGCATTTAAATCCTGCATATTGGGCCCTTAAGCTGATATCAACGTCCTCTAGATACATAAAGAAATCTTCGTCAAATAAACCGATTTTTTCAAATAGCGCTTTTCTGTATACGGAAGCTCCTGCGCAGGCACCAAAAACATATTTTTCAGAATCAAAGTTTTCGTTGTTTTTTTCGTATTTTCCGATATTATACGCCCGCCCCCACCAGTTCATCGCATCTCCGGCGGCGGCGATAATTTCGCGGTGATAATAATCAATCATTTTAGAAGCAAAAAACCCCGCTTCGGGATGATTTTTGGCTGCCACATACATCTCTGAAACCCAATTTTCATCAACTTCGGTGTCGTTATTTATGAGCCCGATTAATTCTGAATTTGCAGCCTTAATTCCCACGTTGACTGCTATTGAAAAACCGCAATTTTCTTTAAGTTTGATGAGTTTTACTTGTTTGTATTTTTTGATTATTGTTTCAGATTGGTCGCCGGATCCATTGTCCACGACAATAATTTCAATATTGTTTTCCGACTGATGGAGCAATGAATCCAGGCATTTTGATAGAAATTTCTCTCCGTTCCAATTGGGAATAACAATGCTTAGTTTTACTTTTTGAGTTTGCAATCTGTTTGTTCCGTATTACGACTTTAATATTTCTCGAAAGGTCTGTGGCTTGACAACATTAAATAGGTATAACAACAGAAAATATAAGGCGACTACGACTGGAATGAGTATGAGAAAATTCAAGTGGCTCTGTTTGCTTAGAAATCCGACAACCAAAGCAAGGAAAGCCGCCAAGAGCACCTTGAAAATTAATCGGAAATTAAATCGATATCCGACAATTTTCTGGGTGTAGTGAGCATTGATCAAGAGGAGCAACAACTCGGAAACAACGGTGGTAACGGCGGCGCCAATAAATGAGAAGAGGGGAATAAAAATCAGGTTAGCTATAAGATTAAACGATAAAATAAAAATCGAAATTTTTATCAACAATTTTCTCTCATCATTGGCAAGGAGAATTTCGCCAAGCAAATTATCAAAATATATTAAGGGCAAAGCAAAGGACAAAATCATCAAAGCCCAACTTCCAGATAGAAAATCTGCATTACTGAGAAACAATATTATTTCCTTGGAAAACACAACGCAGGTTATTGTCAGAGGCATAGCAACTGCCAGCATAATAGTAATTGATTTCTCAATAATGTTCCCAACCGATGCTTTGTTACTCTGGATGTTTTGAGAAATGGCTGGTTTGAGCGCTGAGGAAAAATATGACCCGATAAAAGCTGTGACTTCCAAAACTTTGTAAGCAACTGTGTAGATACCGACAGCAACACTGCCCTTGATAGCAAAAAGTAGCAAGGTGTCCAGTTTGAAATAAAGATTATTAATGATAAATACAATTCCTAGCGGCCAAGAGAGCGATAGTATCCAATTTGAAATTTGCCGATCATATTTTGGCACAAAGCTAGTAAATTTTATTGAGAACAGCCATTTAAAGATATAAATAAGCACGCCGGTAAGAGCGACAGTCGAGACAACCCAAAGGAAGCTGCCATGCATTCGTATAATCACATACAAAGCGATAATTGCGGCAAGTTTACTCAAAAATTCGGCTGTAGCCGAATATTGCATCTTGAGGCGATATTGCAAAACAATATCATAAATGCTTCCTAGTAAATTGAAAAGCAAAAAACCCGTCGCGATCAAAACGCCCAATTTTATATTGAAATTGTATTTTGTAGCAAATACGAGCGCTGACGCAATAATACAGGCAAGAAGCGCAGATACGAGCCTGATTAAAAAAACATTTGATAAGATTTTCTTTTCGTTATTGGGATTTTTAGCGATTTCCCTAACCGCTACAGAGAACAAACCCAGATCGGCAATTACAATAAAAAAATTGATATAAGTCGTTATTGTGTTATATTCACCAACACCGGCTGTGCCCAGATAATTGGTTAAAAGCTTGATCGAAACCAACGTAAAAACCAAAGTAACCAACCTTACGGTCACTTGGGATACGGTATTTATAAATACGGCTTTTTTATCAAACATTAAATCCCTTAACGAGCCTCTGTATAAACGTGGCCAGTTCCAACAAACTCCCAAATCTTAGTAAGTGCCCCATTGTATCCGTAAAAGGTGAAGGCATTTTCTGATCCATCTCCATCAAGATCTAGAAACGCAACATTGTTATTATTGGTTGGGCACCAGTTGCCCTTACCGCTATCAAACCATCTTTCGGAAGTGAGAGTTGCGCCATCCTCGTGGAATATCCATAATTTCATATATGAATTTCCATAATTATACACTACAGCAATTTCATCCTTACTATCACCATCGATATTTCCTGCGGAAAGCTCATTTCCAGAACTAAAGGCCCAGCTACCCTTACCGCTATCAAATTTTGAGCTTAAAACAAAAGTCGAACCAGATAGCTTAAAATTCCAGATTCTTGCTTGGGAATTTCCATAATCATACATTGCTGCGATTTCGGTCTTGCCGTCTCCATCAAAATCACCCGATGTCAGGTTGCCGGTTCGGCCAAATGCCCAATTCCAAATTCCGCTATCATATTTAACTGATGGAGTTAGCGAACCATCACCATTTGCCTTAAATACCCAAACTTTCATCTGTCCCAAACCATAATCATACATTGCTGCGATTTCGGTCTTGCCGTCTCCATCAAAATCACCCGCAACAATATTGCTCATACTTGAAAATGACCAATTACCCGGTCCACTATCGAAAAGTTTTTGGGGGCTTAAATTTGAGCCGGATTTGACATATGCCCAAATTGCAGTTTGCAGATTGCCGTAATTGTAAGGAATTGCCAATGCGGGATTGCTACCGACGGTGTAGGGCACCGACTTTCCTTTGGAACTAAAGAGCCAATTACCGGCACCAGAATCGTATTTTGGCGAAAGGGAAAGAGATTGATAAAAGTTTGCCTCTACGATCGCTCCGTCTGCCATGGTTTTTTTGCATACGCCGTTATCAATGGTATTGCATCCCGACCAATTGGCGAATTCAGATGCTGGATTATTGACTGCTGTGATAGAAATCGAAGTATCTTCTGGAATTTGATAATTACAATTTGTGCTCTCGCAATTTGCAGTTGTTCCGCCATAAGAAATATTAACTGATCCCCCGGGAGATACGCGAATCGTAATTATACTTTCAAAATAGATTTTGTATAGCTTCCAAAAGTTATAATTTCCATTAAAAACATGGGGCGTGTATCTATAAAGCGAAGCTGTTGCCCTGTTGGCCGGAGTTACGTTATAAGTTCCACTCCAGTCTGAAAAAGCCGTAGTTTGGCCAACTTGATAATCCGAAAATCCGTAATCTTGCGCTCGATACCAATTGTACCGGAATTGCCATGCTGCCCAGTCAACCTGTTTTGTAAACCCTAGTTTTGTAGGATCGCAACCACCCGAATCAGGACAACCGTAACCCATTGCGTGGGTAAGAGCGTAATTTACATCTCCATACCCTCCGGAAATTAAACTCTGTTCTTTCTGGAGAGTTGCCAGGATAATGTGAGGACTGACCGTGCCTGTCGTCTGATTGATATCCGGAAAATCGGGATACCCATATGGTTTCCAGCCATTTGACCTTGAGTCATATGAATTTCCTTGGGCAGCATCCCAAATTATCTGGGCAGCAGATCTGCCATTCTCAAAATAGCCGGCAAGATATGATCCTTTCTCATTCAAGAAACGCTGAATTTCTTCAACGCTCATTGAGTCCTTGGCAATGAAAGCGTCATCCGAAATTAGATTGTTATAATAATGCCCATTTAAAAAATACGATGAAGATGTATCGGAAGCATAGGCATTTTTACTCCCGACATAAAAGATGCCTCCGATGGTAATAAGGGCCAAAAGGGCAATATTTACAAATTTTTTTCTATTGAACCACATTTTGTAAAATATCCAATTGTGTTTTAAGATCCTCATTGTTTGGCAATACATCAAGCCCTTGTTCTATCACCTTGATTGCATCCTGTTTTCTTTGAAGGCCAGCCAAAGCTTGTGATTTTCCAATATAAAATTTTGCATCATCTTGTCTTAATAAAAGCGCTTTATCAAAGTAATCCAGCGCCTGGACATAATTTTTTTGGTTTAAATTTTTCTCTCCCGCTTCGTAAAGAGAATATGGGTCAGACTGGTCAATGTTATTTGAACTCTTGGTCTCCTCGGATGTCGCTTGCCCTTTGTTGTCGAAATTGTCGGTTGTGCCAGAATTAGAGTCAATATTCTCACTGGTTAGATTTTCCTCTTGAGTGCTGGCTGGTGAACTTTCTTCAACCCTAGAATAACGCCAATATCCGATTACGATACCGCACAATACAACAACCAAAATCATACCGACAAATATGATCGTTCTTTTTCTGTTTTGAAAATTAATACTTACTCCTCAATCCCCGTAAAACTGATTCCTACGAAAATATTATACCACAGGTGTTAAATGCTCGTGAAATCTATGATAAACTTAATTCGTGGATAGTAATGTACTAAAAAATAAGATCCTTCCAGTGATAATTTCATCGCTTTTTTTCTTTATGCCATTCGAGAGAATTCCCACGATAGAAATCGCCGGCTTTACGGTTAAAATCAGTTATCTGATCGGAGTTGTTTTCATTTTGATTGCAGCTACCGCCGGAATTGGCAAACTTTTTTTAAGGCACAGGCTTTCGGCCATTGACTGGTCGCTTCTAATTCTCTGGATTTTTGGTGCGCTTAGCCTTGTTAGGGCAGAAAATTTGATGCGCAGCCTGGCCACAATCATAATGTGGACATTTGTATTTATCATCTTTTTATTATTATCACGGTATCTAAAAAACAAAAAAATTCTTGCGCAAGCTGAAAATTGGTTACTTGTCGCAACACTGATCGCTTGTATTTTTGGTATTTATCAATTCGTAGGAGATTCATTGGGCCTCTCGGCAGCATACACCGGGCTTCGCCTCCGTTATACAAAAGAAATATTGGGTTTTCCTCGGATACAATCATTTGCTCTTGAACCATTGTATTTTGCTAATTTCTTATTTGTGCCGTTGTTTATTACAATTCGAAATCATATCCAGTCGGGAGAAAAAGTATTTGGAAAATATTTTTGGTTGGCAACACTTATTTTTGTGAATATAATTTTGTCTGTTTCCCGGGGTGCATACTTTGCCCTCGCGATCACCATGTTATCTGCCTTGCTGATTTTTTGTTTTAGTTGTGGTCGTAAATATTTAAAACGATTTAGCCATATTATAATTGCCGCAGTTTTTGCCCTCGCAATTTCGATCTCTCTTATCGGCATTTTCGATGGAAAAGAACAAATTCTTAGTTTTAAAAACCACGCTTTTATTGATGATTCCACAAATGCTGCTTCAGTGGTTGGGAGGCAAAAGGGATATGTTATTGCCTGGAATCAATTTAAGGCAAGCCCTGTTTTTGGCATTGGTATTGGCAACTCCGGCATTCTTTCAACGCCGGTGGTAGAGCATGGCGAGACATTTACTTACGGCTCTCTCAATAATGAATATTTAGAAATTCTGTCGGAAACGGGAATATTGGGATTTGCCGCATTTATAGGATTCCTCGTTTTTATGTTAGTGCTTATTTTCCGTAGCATAAAGTCAGCAAATGATGATAATAAAACCGATATTGCGTTGGTCGCTTTAGGTTGTCTGGCAATTTTTATTCAATATAATTTCTTTTCCACCCTTTACATTATTTATATCTGGGCATTCCTTGCGCTCTTAAGGGCCAAGGCAGAGGAGGCTATGGCATGAATTATTTGATCTATCTTAATGTTCTCTTGATCCCATCCTACATATTCCGGTTCGAATTATGCGGCATTCCAACCAATGTTTTTGAGATTGCTGTTGCTATAACTTTTATTGCGTTTCTCGCAGTTCAAATTGCCAAGAAGAAAAAAATAAAAATCAACAATGTCGATTGGGCGATCATATTTTTCCTGTTTTTTGCCTTTTTGGCAATTCTGATTTCACCTGACAAAAGGGCAGCGTTAGGGATTTTTAAAAGCTGGTTTATAGCTCCATCATTACTATATTTTATTACGAAGGAAACTATAGCCAAAAAAGACGCTTATAAACTTGCAATTCCGGTTTTCATTTCACTTATGCTAGTGACAGCTTGGGCGATTTTGCAAAAACTTGGTATCATTTCAACTCTTTTCTATCAGGTAAACGATCTTACCTTCAATCAATATCTTCATGGCAATGTTCGTCTCTTTGGCCCGTTTGGTTCACCAAATTATCTGGCCATGTTCATTGTGCCGTCATTTTTTCTTTCGTTAGCACTTTTTTCGAAAATAAAGAATGTAGCTCTGAAAATTCTTTTTTTACTGCTTGAGGTTGCACCACTAGTAGTCCTATACTACACGAAATCCCGCGGTGGGGTTCTCGCTTTGGGATTTGGAATGGTAATCTATGTTCTCGTTTATTCGTTGCACAAATTCAATATTTACAAATCGTTGAATCTAAGAGCGATCATTACTTCGATCATGGCGGTCCTAACTTTTCTTGTATATGCCTTTGGGTTTTATTCTCCAAATGATCATGCCAGGCGCGAAATATACCGATATGCTTGGCAAATGATTAAATCCCATCCGGTAACCGGTATTGGCCTCGATAATTTCCAGGGTGAGATTCTTAAACTCTCGGCTGGGAATATAAGCTTTCAACAAAATATTTTGTCCTATGCTCTGCACCCACACAATCTTTTTCTAGCGATGTGGCTTTATGTCGGTCTCGGCGGGTTGATCGCTTTTCTCATTCTCATTTTGCAATTTTTTGGCCGGGCATTTCATTCTTTGCATGATAAAATGGCTATCTTTCCGATTGCAGCGATGACTGCCATGCTTGCCCACGGGTTGGTCGACACGACATTTTTCAAGAATGACCTATCAGCATTATTTTTTATCACCCTCGCCTTTGTAATTATTATCAACCAAAATGCCGAAAAAAATCCTCGATAAAATCACTTACTATTTTGCCCTTATCGTAATTGTCTTTATTCCATTTCAGACCCCGATTCAAAATTTTCTTGAAAAGAGGCTTTCTCCAAGCCTGTCTTTTTGGCTAACACATTTTTATGAGCCAGTAATTATTTTCCTGCTAATTTTTGCCATCATATCAAATGTCGCCAGGAAAGATTTCTCAAACTGGAAAGCCAAAATTCCGCCTATTCTTTTGGTTTTTTTAGGGCTTGCATCAGTTTTTTTTATTGCAACTGGTTTTAGCCGTGGCCTGCAGGGATTTCGGTTTGATTTTATCGGGGTCCTGTTTTTTCTCATATGTTCAGTTGCATTGATGCAAAAAGCAGAGAAAAAAACGTTAATTTCAGCCTATATATTCGTTGCTCTCATAGCTTCCGTCTGGGCAATCATTGAGCGGTTTCTTCCCTTAAACTACTGGCAGTTGCTTGGGGTGCCAAGCTTTGGCTGGGGGACATTTACCGTCGTTTCTGTCTATCAAAGCTCGGCTTTCCTACCTGGACCAAATCAGCTTGGAAGCTACTTATTGCCTGCAGTTTTCTTGCTTATCTTAAACAAGCCGGAATTTTTCAAAGAGGGGATTTTGTCAAAAATCACAAGAGCCGTTGGATCAATCTTGCTCATATCGGCGATTGTTCTTACATTCTCAAGGGCTGCTCTTGTCGGATTAATTCTTGGGGTGGTTGCTTATATTATATTTATTGAAAAAAGCAGAAAAAGGCAGGCCTTATATGCAGTAATTCTGCTTGCGGTAGTGGCAATTATGGCTAGTTATTATCTTTCAGGAGGCAGAGAAGCCAGAGATCTCTTTACCCACGGGAGTTCCCAAGCAGAGCATGAGACTGCGCTTTCGTCTTCACTTACTGAAATAGGCCGCCGATTTTCCGAACCTTTCAAATTGACATTTGGTTCGGGAATCGGAGATGCTGGGCCTGCGGCTTTAAAGTATGCTGATGGTTTTATCTCTGAGTCTTGGTATATCCAGCTTCTTCTCGAGCTTGGAATCATCGGCCTCGCCTTGTGGCTATATTTCATTTTTGTTACACTGATCAGGCTTTATCGCGACAAGAATGCAGGATTGTTTTTAGGCTTAATATCAGTTTCTGGCGTGGCAATTTTTCTTCACACCTGGGCTGACAATCCGGCAGTAGCGATTACGATTTTTATTTTAATCGGGAGTTATCTATATGAGAATTCTAATTGATGGGCGCTTTATTGGCGTGGGCGAATCTATCTCCCGCTACACGCTTGAAATAGTTCAAGGCATCTTAAAATTGGATCAAGAGCACGAATACACTCTCTTAATCCGCCCGCAAGGCGAAAAGTTTATAGCTGACAACTTACAGCTGAAAGCTAAAAATTTTCGTACAAAAGTTTTAGATATTCCTCACTACAGCTTCAAAGAGCAAACAGAGCTTCTCAAATATTTAAATTCTGAAAAATTTGATCTTGTGCACTTTACCCAATTTAACCATCCGATTCGTTACAAAGGAAATTATGTGATCTCGGTGCATGACCTAACCCTTCTTGGGCATCTGCATCGCATGAATATTGTAAAAAGGCTGGGGTTTCGGGCTGTTATGAAGTCGGCAATAATGGATTCAAGAAAAATTATTACAATTTCGAACACAACCAAGGACGATCTTGTTGAAACATATAGGATTGATCCGGACAAAATTGCTATTACATACCTCGGCGTTGACAACAAGTATAATTCAAATTTCAAATCTCAATCCGCCAGCTGGCGGACAAAAATTAGGGATTTTAAAGAAAAGTATAAGACGGGAGAGAAATACATTCTCTATACAGGAATGTGGAAGCGGCACAAGAATCTTCTGCGTATGTTCGATGCTTTCGAGCGAGCGAAACTTTCTGATGTAAAGCTTGTGCTGGTCGGCAAAATTGATAAAGAAGAGCCGGAAATCTTGAAACGAATTGATGAAATCAATTCCAAGCAAAAAATTATTGTAACGACCGGATTTGTTGAGGAGGAGGAACTTCCCATTGCTTATGCTGGGGCAGTAGCTTATTGCATTCCCTCGCTCTCCGAGGGGTTCGGCCTTCCACCACTCGAGGCAATGGCTTGTGGTACGCCTGTAATTTCTTCAGCAGTATCGGCGATGCCGGAAATTCTCGGCAAGGCGGCGTTCTACTTCGACCCGTACGATATTGAAGATATGTCGATGGCGATGAAAACAATCGTCGAAGATGAAAAATTGCAAAAAGAACTATCGCAAAAGGGGTTGAAGTGGGTAGCGCGCTACGATTGGGAGAAGACCGCAAAAGAAACTCTGGATGTGTACAAAAGTTTATTGAAATAATTGTTCTCATAAACGCGAAAACGCCGCAGATCGTACTGATCCGCGGCGTCCTCGGTGATACCCTCCATGGCGTGTCTACTTCTTGGGGCTTGTCCTCGCCAAGTCCGCGTTGTAGACCCGTTCGATGGCTTGGCTGTCCGCTTCGCCGTCTCGGATGTTGATTTCCTTCGGCCAGGGCTTTATCTTCCAGTGATTGCCCTGGTAGCCGTCGGAGATGGCCAGCCAAAGGTGCTCGCCCTGGCGAATGCCCATCGGGTAGTTGGGTCCAGCCAGCGCCAGGTCCTCCCATACAGCATCCGAGAGCTTCTGCTCGACTTCCAGCTTGATGCCGTCGAGAGTTCCCGAACCGATGACCAGACTTTGCTGCCTCCCGAGATGATGTAGCACAACGGTGACTTGGCCTTCTGGATTGTTGGGGGGCGGCAGCGGAGTGCCGGGCGCTACCCCGGGGACCGCCGTGTTGCTGACCGGAGTGATGGTGATTTCGGTGTACTGCACGCCATCACTCGAGGTGGTGCCCACGGGGTAAATCTTGACCGAAGGCACATTCCAGATCTCCATGAGCCCCTGCATCACAGGGCCAAGGTTCGTCCAGTTCGGGTCTCTGGTGGCGAATAGCGCCATTCCTTCGTTGTAGTCAAGGAGACCGCTTGCCCCGTGATGCGTGACGTCGTTCAGGTTCTCGATCTTGTGCAAGGACGATGCCGACATCGCTGTGGTAGACGCGGTGTTGCTGCCGGTATTGGTGCAGCCGGCAATCAACAACGCTAGCAGCAGAATCACGAGCAAAGACAACGGAACGTTTCTCACAAGAATCCCTCCCAAAGTTTCAGCCCCGCCTTGGAGGCGGGCTGTATGGCTGCGGAATCAGAATATCCGAGCGGGCTGCCCCGCACCACATGAGTGGGGGACGGCACCGCTTGGTGCTAGCCTCAATGAGACTAACCAAGCACAAGTTGTAGGGTTCCTAGTCCGGCTGGCCCTTGGGGTCGTACCGCGGCGTCGACGGGGGTTGTGCCGCGAACTGGACCTCGGCGTGCTCAGTTGCGAGCTTGTTGCCTTTGGTATCCAGATTCGACCAGGTGATCTTGGCGTAGACCGCCTTGACACCCCAGTACGCCTTGAGGTCTCTGACGGCATCCCCGAAACCCGCAAGCTGGGGATCCTGGGAGACCCAGTCAGCAAAGCGCGTACTGAGCGTCTTGCCGTCTACGAAGCTGAATCCGCCCTGGGACAAGCTCTTGTCTGCGATCAGCGCTTGCCGATCATGGGTTGCGAGCTTGGATTCCAGGTTGGACTCGGCCACTGATGCCAGAAAGGCCCTCTCGATAGCCTCGGGGTACGTCTCGGTCAGGCCGACCTTGACCTTCTCTGGCCACGAGCAGAGGTTCCAGGTGGGATCGCCCATCCGCCAGACGGAAACCTCGGCGAACCAGAACTGGTCACCCCTAACGATCCCAAGACCCGAGTACGCCCAGTGTTCCATGTCCTTGTTGACCTTCGCCAAGATCGACTTGTCGCCGATCGTGAGCGAAAGGCCGTCCAGCGTGGCCGGGGAATTCATGGTTTCCCTGGTGCCAAACTTGTACAGCACCAGAGTCACCGGACCATCGGGGTTGTCAGCCGGCCGAGTGCTTGCCGGCATCTCGGGGACGACCTTGAGGGTCACTTCGGGAGCCTCAGCCTTTTCGGTCGTGCAGCCGGGCATCCAGACTACCATCATGACAGCGATCGCGGTCATGATGAACTTCAGAATATGCTTCACGGGAATCCCTCCATGGTAGTCAGTCACGCTTGGGGGCGTGCTGTTGTTGTCGGATAGCAATCTCCGAGCGGGATGGCGCCAATCGCGAAGATTGAAGCGCCGACTCCGCTTGGGCCGACCAAAGTCGGTTTGGGCTCAATTCTACTTGTGGCTAAGCATCATGTGGCAAATCGCTCCGATGAAGAGGAGTAGGCCACCGGTGCCAGCAACCAGCAGGTCATTTATTACATGCATTACTGCGTCCATGTGTGTGCTCCTCCTGTACTGTAATCATTCGAGCAGTCTCGCTCGGCACCCTTGTGGGATGCTGAGCGGGAACTGCGCAAGTGAATGCGCGTGATGGCCAAGGGCTAGCCCCAGCCGTCCAAAACCGGGAAAGTGTAGGTCGCGATGACCTTGCCATCCTTGTGTGCGATGGCAGTGCACATGCCAGGCGCCTGGAAGACCCAGTTCTTGCCTGTTGGGAGGATGATGGCCCCCTTGCCATCCGTCCCCTCGGTGACCGTGATCTGCGCATCGACGCCCCCCTGGGGGCTCGGCGTGCCGATCTCCCTTGAGGCGACTACGTAGAAGTCGGTAGGGACTGTGATGGCCGTCTCGGTCGCCGGGCGCCAGACGTGATCTGTGGAGGCCCAGATCTGCATCTGGATGTGATACTGGGGAGCTGTCGGCATGGGGCTGCCGCCACCGGCGCAGCCGGCGAGCACGACAGTCAGGAGTACGGCAATCACGAACCAGCAAAACGACGAAATCTGCTTCAACATTTGAAACCCTCCCGGGGTAGTGGTATGGCGCGCGCAAGCGCAGCGCCTATTGTTACTCAAGGTAACCGAACAATATAACATAAAATATAAGAAATGTCAATATTGTTGAGCGTGGTTAGATGTGCTAATCTTACGCTGTAACAGCTAGATTGATAGGAGAATTATGAACATGATCCTCGTTTTTGCGCCAATAGCGGCAGCTTTGATCTCGGTACTATTCGGGCTTGTCACGCTTATCCGTGCAGGCAACTCTCATGTTAGTAACAAAAAAATCCTCGATGCCGGAAAAGATGTCGAAAAAAAGGTTCGCTCCTATATCAGCCGTGAATTTAATGTACTTGCGGTTTCGGTGGTGATTTTATTCGTAATATTGCTCTATTTGCTCGGTTGGAAGATCAGCCTTACTTTTCTCGCAGGTGCCGTCATCACGATTGCGGTCAATCTTACAAATTCAATTCTATTTGCACGGGCTTATTCACGCATTGTTGAGGATACGCGCTCAAACCAAATCAACGCTGCAAATATTATATTTACTCTTTCCGGAGCTTCGTCTTTGTTTGCATTCGGAGCGGCTCTTGTTGCAAGTGTTATAACTTATGTATTATCTGGAGACTTTGTTTTTCTGCTTTCACTCACTTTGGGCGCGATTTTGGTTGAAATTATCTCAAAACTGCGATTTCACGGGATTTCAGATAAAAACACCGAAAAAATCGAGATAAATGAGAACGATCACACCTCCGGAGGACTTATCGGCGCGGTTGCCGGAGTATCCGCGGCAGGCGTTTATTTTATCTCAAACTTATATTCAGGAACTGAAAACTCGGTGTATTTATCTTTCCTTATTCTGGGGTTGGGGGCCATTGCAATGCTAATAGGCGTACTTATCACAAGATTCCGAACCGACATGAAGCTGGGCCGGCTTATGCTCACATTCCTTATAATTCCCTCGGTGTTGATTCTGGTAGGATCATATTTTGCTGTATCTTGGTTGATTTATGGAGAAGGCTTACATGCCACGATCAATCTATCGGTTTCTGCACTCGCTGGCCTGATCGCAGCATTCATGCTGTATATATCCGGCTATTTCATCTCTCAAAAATATCGCCTTCACGGCGAAAATTATATCCTAATTTCAAATGTAATCTCGATTGTTCTCGCCATCGCTGCAATTTTGGGCATCTATACCCTAAATGGATATGCTGGAGTTTCAGTATTCGCGCTGGCCCTGTCAGCTTTTCTTATCCCAATGATGTCGCAATCACGTATGCTTTCAACAAGTAGTAATGCCGAGTTTGTAAGAGCCATTTCTGGCATTGAAATGGAGACAGACAAGATCAAGGGTGCGTATGACTCAACAAATGTCTTTCGCAGAAGTTTGGCAGACTACCCGTTTTATCTAGCTATCATTGTAAATTTACTCCTCTTTTGGGTGTTTATTGGTAGAATGGGGAGCAGTATGCTTTCCGCAAATTTATCCGATCCTTACCTTATTGCCGGAATCGTCCTCGGGGGATTGGCTGCATATGTACTTGCTATGAATCTATCTGGTTGGGTAAAACAGGGAATAATCGTGCCGATCGCTATCCTTTTAGCCCTTCCGGCTCTATCTGGACTACTTTTGGGTGCCAGCATGTCATTCGGGGCAGTGATTGGCTATGTTGTCGTAGCGTTGATTTTGGCGGCGATCAATGATCGGGTCTCGATCAGTGTGAGTTCCATCGGGTTGATTCTGGGTGCGACATTATTTTCATCGCTAATTAAAATGGCTCCAAGTTTGCGTTTGAAACTCATAATCGGAATTGCTCTAGTCGTATTGATCCTGGTCTATGTTGTAATGTCTCGAATGACAAAAAAGGAAGCTAAATGAGTATGCCAGAAGAATCAAAAACGACAACATTTACCCTTGATCGCTTCGAGGGAAGCAAAGCGATCTTGATCGGCGAACATGAGGAGGTCATTGTTCCCAAGAAAATTGTTCCCAAAGGTGTAGGCGAGGGTGATATAGTGCATCTCACCTTGTCGTCCGATGAATTCGAGACCAAAAAACGCGAGAAAACCGCCAAAGAAATTTTGAATGAGATACTGAACCAAAAATAACCATGGCTTACTGGTAAATAATTTAGTATTATCGGAATAGAAAACAAAAACAGAACTACACTATTGATAGAGATTGCTTCGTTGCAAGCTCCTCGACCCAGGGGGTCCCCTTGGGGGCAATGACAAAAAGGGTTCTCAACGGGCTCGAACTAAAGGGTATTTTAAGCTATATGGCAAAGGGCAAAGAAAAGAAAAAATTACAAATTAAAATCAATTTTGATTTTTTAAAGAGTAAATATTTGCGTTATGTGGCACTAGGAATTGCTGCAATTCTTATTTTGCTTTTGATCACATTTGGTATTTATTCAATCTCGTATGCGCATAAATCTTACAAGAATATCAAGATCGGGGATATTGCCTTGGGTGGCAAAACTGAGGGAGAAATAAAAGATATTTTACAGACGAATTCAAATCAATTTTTGGCAAAAAATATCATTCTTTCTTATCAGGGAGACAATCCAAAAGATTATCAAGTTGCCCCTGCTGATATCGGATTGGCTTATGATGTCGATGGGAGTATGAAGAGAGTGATGGGGATCGGGCGTGATAGAGGTATTTTCCGTGACTTCTGGGAACAGCTAAAATCCGTATTTTCTGAACAAAATGTGCCAATGCTTTATAGCGTGAATGATTCAGCCCTTTCGGACAAAATTGCCGCAATTGCAAAAGAAGTTGATATACCGGAAAAAGATTATTCGATTTCGTACCAAGGTGGGGAATTTGTTCTCTCTACCGAAAGAGCGGAGGGCAAAAGGATCGATCAATTGGGATTGATCAATAATGTCAAATATCAAATTTCAAATGTCAAAAGTAATCCGATTGCATTCAACGCACAGAAATATGTGCCGCAGGTAGATGAAGTGAAGGCGCAAAAACGGCTTTCTGAGGCGCAGAATATTCTTTCTGGCGGTGATTTGGTTCTAAATTATAAAGATTTTGAATTTACCTTGGGCGGCGATGATATTGGGAAATTGATTTTATCCAAGACTGATGGAGATGATCTGAAACTATATGTGTCTTCCGAACAAGCCACGAATCAAATCAAAAACATGGCGACAACTATCAATTCCGAGCCTGTCAATGCACAATTTTCGGTTGTTGGGGGAAGCGTTACAGCTTTTGCAGTGTCGAAAGACGGATTAAAGTTGGACGAAAACCAGACCAAAGTGGATATCGAAAATGCACTACTTGGCAGGGTTTACAAAGTAGCCGAGGGAATTGATACAAAAAAAATCAGCCTGAAAGTTGCTGTCACTAAACCGGCCGTTTCTTCGGATGATGCAGGAAAATATGGCTTAAAAGAATTGGTATCTACCGGTGTCACAACGTTTACCGGTTCGCCCTCAAATCGAATTCACAATATCAATGTGGGTGCAGCTGCTATCAATGGTGCTCTCTTGGCACCAGGAGAAACTTTCTCGACCCTAGGACGCTTAGGAAAAATTGATGCATCCACAGGTTATCTTCCGGAATTAGTAATAAAGAACGATAAGACAGTGCCGGATTATGGCGGAGGGCTGTGCCAGGTTTCAACCACCCTTTTTCGTGCAGCATTGAATTCGGGAATGGAAATAGTCGAGCGGCAGAATCACTCTTATCGCGTATCCTATTACGAACCGCCGGTTGGGATGGACGCGACAATTTTTGATCCAGCCCCTGATTTTAAATTCAAAAATAATTACAATTCATACATTCTGATCCAAGCCCAAGTCGTCGGGACTAAGATTACTTTTCAGTTTTATGGCACAAAAGATTCAAGGATTATCTCAATTGGGACTCCGTCGGTTTACGATGTGATAAGCCCACCTACTCCTCTTGAGATACCGACAGACACTCTTAAGGTTGGTGAAAAGAAAAAAATCGACTCCGGCCATCCGGGGGCGACAGCGAGCTTTCATTATAAAGTCACCCGTGACGGAGCGATTTTACAGGAAAAAGATTTTGTATCGAAATATGTTCCTTGGCAGGAAAAATGGCTGGTTGGAACGGTTCAGCCGGAACCTGTCCCTGAGCCCGCACCTGAACCCACTCCCGAGCCGGCTACGCCAACGGCTGATCCTGCAACTCCAACAACATAAACTATATTTGTGCTCTAAGACGCAATTTCGGCCCAGGTGAACACACCGGGCCGAAAGGTTAACCATGCCCGAAACGGGCAGGAGAGATTGGGGGTTACCCGGGAACTCTGCTCGGCAACCGTCACCGACACCATCACCGACAACTGGCAACGACACCGAACTCTGAGCAGTAATAGTACAGCGCTCATCAACCACAGAACCATCCGTGGTCGGGGAACGACTCTGACGCCGTGCGCGCTGACATCGGGTAACCGAAACTGGAATATCTTGACCCCGCCACTCGGCGGAGATTGGCTACGAAAGCCTGGTCGATCGAGGCATCGGTTTCACCCTTCCGGCGGAAAGCTGAACAAGCGATGCATAGCGCTATCTCCAGGCAGTCGACAGGGGAGCCACCTCCCAGCAAACAGCATACACATGCTACGCGTTTTGCGTTTGTGGTGGCGCTACGTGGGGAGAATCTCACAGCTAACATACGTACTAGCTGATCGAAACCCCTATAGGCAGTGGTTGCACCCATTTTCCATGCATGCTGCGCCTCTCTGTATCTGTAAACTATCAAACACAGCTTCCTAAGTCAAGTTTGTGTTGGATGAAAGAAAGTAATCCGTAGTCTGTGACCTGTGAAGTAAAAGAATTTTTTAAGGACTACGAAGACAGACTACAGACTAATAATTTTAGCTATGCTAAAATAAAATTGATGAAAGAATTTGCCTATCATCAGTGGAGTGGTGCTGATATTAGGCGCCATTTTGGGGTTGATACGAAGGAGGGGCTTTCCTCGAAGGAAGCCTTATTGAGGTTGCAAAAGTACGGGGCAAATTCATTGGAGAAAGAAAAAGAGAGCTCGGTTTGGGTAATATTGGGCCGCCAATTTACTAATTTTTTTATAATTCTTTTGGTGATTGCTGCGATAATTTCTATCTTAACCGAAGGCATGTCCTCGGGGATTATTTTTATTGTCATCATTGTCCTGAATGTTGGCATTGGCTTTTTTCAGGAGCACAAAGCCGAAAGATCATTATCACTGCTTAAAAAATCAATCATAAGTGAGGCTAAAGTTATTCGTGATGGCAAAATTGCAACCATTGATTCGGAAAAATTGGTACCGGGCGATGTCGTTGTGGTATCAGAGGGCGACAAGGTTCCTGCAGATTTGCGAATAATTGAAGGAAATTCTTTGCGCATGAACGAATCGGCGCTTACTGGTGAAGCAATGCTGATTTCTAAACACCCGGAAGTTTTGCCACTAGATACGATCTTGGCGGAGCGCCGAAACATGGCATATATGGGAACCTCTGCTGTTGCCGGGAGTGCAATGGGGGTTGTTGTCGGCACGGGAGAATTGACTGAAATAGGCAAAATTGCGAAATTGATTCAAACCAGCGAAGAAAAAACCCCTCTCGAGAAAAAGATTTTGTTTGTTGGGCAAATTATATCCGGCGTAGCGATCGCAATTGCTCTGGCGGTATTTGCACTGGGCCTTATGCAGGGTTGGAATCTTTACGAACTTGTAGCATATGTGATTGCGCTGATCGTTGCTGCTGTGCCAGAATCATTGCCGACCGTCGTGACATTAACTTTGGCAATCGGCGTTATCAATATGGTGAAAAAGAATGCAATTGTCCGGCGCATGGGAGTAGTCGAAGCGCTAGGCAGTGTAAATATCATATTGACCGACAAAACGGGAACGATCACAAAAAACAACCTGGTAATTTCCAAATACGGATTTATCAAAAATGGAGAAAGTGTCATCTATGATTCCAATTTGCCTCACTCCTCAAGTGATAAAAATCTTCTTTTGTTTGCAATGATTTGTTCGGATGTGAAAGGAAAAAAGCATGATGAAATGACGGGTGATCCGCTCGAAGTGGCAATTGCCCAAAAGCTTTTGGAAGAAAGCCACGACACGTTTGTGCGATCAAGTAAATTCGAACGAATTACCGGCAGCCCTTTCGATTCCGGTAAAAAATACATGATGGTCGACGGCAATCTGGGCGAACAGCGCTATATCGTGATGAAGGGGGCGGTAGAGTCTATTATTCCATTTTGCAAATTGGCAGCAGCAGACAAAAAGCTCTTACATGAGATGAATCTTGAAATGTCAGAATCAGGTATGAAAAATATTGCTGTTTGTGCCAAAAAAATTACCGGCAAGAATCTTGGAACGATGAAGAATCTTGAATTTTTAGGCGTCTTAGCATTTTCAGATGAACCGGTGCCGGAGGTAAAAGGCGCCTTTGCCGATACAATAAAGGCAGGTATCCGTCCAATTATTTTAACTGGCGATCATCCGAGTACGGCCAAATATATCTCCGAGGCAGTCGGCCTTCCGGCGATAGACGACGAGATAATTTCTGGGCTGGAAATTTCGTCAATGTCAGACAAAGAGATTATCGATAGGCTAAAAAAAGTTAAGATATTTGCCCGTTGCACTCCCTCGGACAAAATTCGAATCGTGGGACTCTTTGAACAAGCTGGCTATACCGTTGCGGTTACTGGGGACGGGGTAAATGATGCTCCGGCCTTAAAGGCCGCCACGGTCGGGATCGCAATGGGAATACGTGGCAATGATGTGGCAAAAGAAGCGGCAGATATTGTTCTTTCCGATGATAATTTCAGAACTATCGTCCATGCCATAACATATGGCCGGCAGATTTATGACAATGTGAAACACGCACTCACTTTTCTTTTTGCTGGAAATTTTATTGAAATTCTTCTTATTGCGATCGCTTTTCTTGCTGCCTTACCTGAACCCCTGACAACCATCCAGATTCTTTGGATCAACTTAATAACAGATTCATTGCCGGCTATTGCGCTTTCATTTGAGAAGCCAGGCAAGAATTTGCTTGCTGAAGGACCGAGAATTGATGATAAAATTGATCTTGCGCGAGCGATGCGGTTTTCATTGTTTGTCGGTATGTTTGGCCTTTGCGTGATGTTTCTGCTCTATCTCTCGGGCTTGCACCATTCAATTGCGCATGCGCGTACTTTGGTTTTTGCCTCTGTTGTTCTTTCGCAAATGGCGCTGGTTATGTCGGTTAGATCGAAGAAGAGGGTCTGGGAGGACTTCCGAGGGTTTTTTGAAAATGCATATTTGAATGCAGCAGTTTTGATCTCGATATTCATACAAATAATCGCTTTTGTCCCATACACTAGGTCATTCTTCGGCACGGCTCCCCTCGGATTTACGGATTGGCTTTCTGTCATCGCAACAATCATCATAGTGTTTTTCGGCTCGGAAATTATCCGTCACTATCAAGATCAGCACTATTTAAAATTGAAGCTTAGGAATAAAAAAATCGCGCTTGTCGACGAAAAAACAGGCAAAATGATAGCCGGGACATCATTAGTTCGTAGTAAGTAGTTCGTAGTCAGCTAATAGTCTTGCGCATTTTAACATGGGGGATGCCGACTTCTTCGAATTCTTTGCCGAATTGTTCAAAGCCGAACTTTTCGTAGAAGCCTTTGGTATGGGATTGGGAATCAAGCACAATTTCTATAATATTTTTCGATTTGAGATGGTCGAGAGCTTTTTGCATTATAAGTTTGCCTAGTCCTTGCCCGCGAAGTTTTGATTTGACCGCAAAGCGTTCGATCTTTGCAATATCAGGTTCGATATATCGCAGACGGACGGTACCGACCGGATCGCCATCTTGATAGGCTAGCACATGATCTGAATCGCTATCTAAGCCGTCGGCATCTGCCTCATGTTCGATTCCTTGTTCTTCTGTAAAAACATCGTATCGTACACTTTGTGCGTCCGCGATGTCTTTATTTCCATCTGCGATTTTTAAAATAGTTTGACCCATATTTATTTAATAGCTGCTTTTATAAATCCATCGAAGAGTGGATGAGGTCTATTCGGGCGGGATTTAAATTCCGGGTGGAATTGCGAGGCGACAAAGAAAGGGTGGTCTTTGTGTTCGATTATTTCAACTAATTTGTTGTCCGGTGAGGTGCCAGCGATCAAAAGTCCGGCTTTGGATAAAACCTCGCGATAATCATTGTTGAATTCATATCTGTGGCGATGCCGTTCAGAGACTTCTTTTTTGCCATAAAGATTAAGCGATTTTGAATCTTCGGAAAGAACACATGGGTAAGCGCCGAGCCGCATCGTACCGCCCTTTTCCGAAATCTTTTTTTGGTGCTCCATTATGTCGATTACTGGATTTTTTACATTTTTATCAAACTCGGTTGAATTGCAAGCTTTGGTTTTTAAGGCATGCCGGGCGAATTCGATAACGGCAATTTGCATTCCCAGGCAAAGCCCGAGATACGGAACTTTATTCTCGCGAGCATACTTGGCTGCCATAATTTTACCCTCAATGCCGCGATTCCCAAACCCGCCGGGAACGACAATTCCATCAGTATTTTTCAAATATTTATCGACCCCATATCTCTCGACTAATTCAGAATCAGTCCACAAAATGTTTAGTTTCACATGATTTTTATATGCAGCAGATTTTAATGCCTCAGTCACGGAATAATAAGTATCCTTCATGTCCATGTATTTGCCGACCAGGGCGATGTTTACCGATTTATTTTTTTTGCTTCGGATATTCTTGTTGAGCTCAATCCAACTTCTGTCGATACGGCGCCCGAGCGGGGTTTTCAATTTTCTGGAAATAACTCGTGCTACGTTAAATTTTTCCAAAAGAAGTGGTAGTTCATAAACATTGCCCAATGTTTCCAATGGAACAACTGCATCGCGATCAATATTACAAAAAGTAGAAATCTTATCCAAGCATCTTGCTGGAATGGGGTAGTCTGCGCGGCAGAAAACGATGTCGGGATGAATTCCAAAATTATTTAAGTCGCGAATTGAATTTTGCATCGGCTTAGTTTTAAGCTCTTCGGTGGTGGCTAACCAAGGAAAAAAGCCGACGTGGCAGTAAAGCGTAGAGTCAATTCCTTTATCGCGGCGCATTTGGCGGATTGCCTCGACAAAATGAAGTCCCTCATAATCTCCGACGGTGCCTCCGATTTCAACAATTACAAAATCTGCGTTTGACCTCTTGGCAGCATTATTTATTCTCTCTTTGATCTCATCAGTAAGATGTGGAATCATCTGAATTGTCTTACCGAGATATTTACCCTGGCGTTCATTTTCGATAATTGCTTGATATATTTGTCCCGACATCACTGAGCTTTCGCGGGTCAAATTTTGATCGGTGAAGCGTTCATAATGCCCCAAGTCAAGATCGGTCTCTGCCCCGTCATCGGTTACAAAACATTCTCCGTGTTCCGCTGGGTTTAGGGTACCAGCGTCAACGTTAAAATATTGATCAAACTTCATCATAAAAACTTTTTTGCCGCGGGCGGTCAAAATATTTCCAATCGATGCGGCAGTGATGCCTTTACCCAAACCCGATAACACGCCCCCCGTGACAAAAATGAATTTAGCCATGAGAACTCCTCATTTATCAAATAGAACGAATACTTAACCAAAAAAACTCCTGTCGAGCCGATTAATTGGAGTTTTTTTTACCACTACTATTTTATTTTATAAAACTATTTTATCATGAAATTACCCCAAGGGTTCAAAAAATTATTCACATATGAAAATTATCAAGTCTATGCGAACAAAAAACGAAAAAAGTGTGAAAAAGTATGAACGCCGCGCAAATTATTCTGCTCAGATTTTTTGTCGAATGCCATATGTTCGCGCGGTCTTCTTGACAGGCTCACTAGCATCCGGGGATGCGAATATCTCTTCCGATATTGATATGTTGGTCGTCACAAAAATGGGTCGAATTTTTACTGCACGCCTTTTTGTTATACTGGCAGCAACAATCATGGGAATAAAGCGAACAAAAAATCCGGACAAAAATCATGCTGGTAAGGTTTGCCTAAATTATTTTTTAACAGAGAACTATCTGAAAATCCCACATGGCAGAGGAGAAAAGATCGATAAATATTGCGCCGAAAATTATTCGCAAGCGAAGTTTTTGGCGGGAGATTATCAAATATTTGAAAAGTTCTTTGAAGTTAATCGAAAACTTTTTAAACAATATCAAATTACAAATATCAAATTACAAATAAATTCTAGATCCCAATCGCATTATCCATTTTACAGAACTAGACTGGGGAATTGGTTCGAAGAACAACTTAAGGCCATCCAAATCCGGCGAATTGAGAGCGATCCCATTACGGCGAAGTATCCACATCTAATAGTTTATAATGACCAAGAACTTCGTTTTCATCCACCAAAATTTTCAAAAAATAATGGCACGGCAAGGAAATAATTTTGCCTTGGCGAGCATGATATTGACTTAAAAACATCCTGTCATTTATAATAGAGTCGATGGTAGCAACGACGTTTCCCCCTTGCGTTGGCGCTGCCATCATTTAATTTTTTGCGGCTTGATCTGGGCCGCATTTTTTAGTAATATTGGAGTTGAGAGCTGGAGGGTTCCGGCTTTTTTTGATCGCAAAGCGATCAACTCCGAGCCCCGAGCCGAAGGAGCCAATGCCTACCCGTTGAGTCTTCCCTTCGGGAAAGGGGACCCTTTGGGTCATGTCGAGGAGTGAACAAACACTATGGCTCGAAGCAAACACCGCGTACCGCATGGTGTTGACAATATGTCAAGCAAACTTTACAATTCATTTGCAAAATATTAATTTTGGAGGCATTATGCTTAAACCACTTGGAGACAAGGTTCTGATCGAGCCGACATTGGCTGAAGAAAAAACAAAGTCTGGAATCATTATTCCTGACACTGCCAAAGAAGCCAAGGCAGAAGGCAAAGTTGTGGCACTTGGCACAGGTAAATTGCCTGAAGGTAAAAAACATGAGTTTTCGGTGAAGATTGGAGATAAAGTTCTCTACGGAAAATATTCCGGTGATGAAGTGAAGATTGATGGCAAAGAATACAAGGTTATGAAAGAGGATGAAATCCTCGGAATTTTCTAATAGCTTGATAATAAGGAGAATAAATGGCTAAACAGATTGCATTCAACGATGATTCAAGAAAGAAATTGCAAGCTGGCATCAATATGCTAGCGGATACGGTAAAAGTCACGCTCGGGCCCCGCGGCCGGCATGTTGTGCTTGATAAAGGCTACGGCGCACCGACTGTAACCAATGACGGAGTAACCATCGCCAAAGAAATCGAGCTTTCCGACAAATTTGAAGATATGGGCGCCCAGCTTATCAAAGAAGTCGCTTCAAAAACCAATGATGTCGCTGGCGACGGCACAACCACGGCAACACTTTTGACCCAAGCTCTTGTGAACGCTGGGCTTAAAAATGTCGCTGCCGGTGCGAACCCGATGGAAATCCGCCACGGCATTGAAAAAGCAGTTGAAAAAGTTGTAGCTTCGATCAAATCAAACGCCAAAGAGATATCTGGAAAGAGTGAGATTGCCCAGGTCGCCAGAATCTCATCTGGTGAGGACGAGATTGGTGATCTTATTGCTGATGTCATGGACATGGTCGGAAAAGACGGCGTTATCACAGTTGAAGAATCGAACACCATGGGAATGGAAAAGGAAATTGTCGAGGGCATGCAGTTCGACAATGGCTATATCAGCCAATATTTCATATCTGACACTTCTGCGATGAAATCGGTGATCGATAACCCATATATTCTTCTCACCGACAAAAAAATCAGCTCGATTCAGGAGATTTTGCCACTTCTCGAGCAGCTAGCCCAGACCGGCAAAAAGGATATCGTTATCATCGCTGAAGATGTTGATGGCGAAGCACTTGCAACACTTATCGTCAATAAACTTCGCGGTACGATCAATATCTTGGCTGTGAAAGCTCCTGGATTTGGCGATAGGCGCAAGGAAATGCTTGCCGATATTGCAGCCGTTACCGGCGGCACCGTTATCTCTGAAGACACCGGCATGAAGCTTGAAGACACTAAGGTTGAAATGCTTGGAACTGCCCGCAGAGTTGAATCCGATAAGGATAACACGACAATCGTCGAGGGTAAAGGTGAGAAGAAAAATATCGATGCCAGAATTTCTGCCCTAAAAGCCCAAATCGAAAAAACTACATCCGACTATGACAAAGAAAAGCTTGAAGAGCGCCTCGCCAAACTCTCTGGCGGGGTTGGCGTGATCAAGGTCGGCGCAGCTACCGAAGTGGAGCTTAAGGAGCGAAAATATAAAGTAGAGGATGCCGTTGAAGCAACCAAGGCCGCAACGGAAGAGGGAATAGTTTCCGGTGGCGGGGTCGTATTTGTCGATGCGATATCCGAGCTTAAAGATTTACCTGTTAAAGGTGACGAAGAGCTTGGTGTCGAAATCGTCAAAAAGGCCCTTGAAGCGCCAATGCGCCAGATCGCCGAGAATGCCGGAGTAGATGGCTCGGTTGTGATTGAAAAAGTTCGCAGCATGAAAGCCGGCGAAGGCTACGATGCAAAGGAAGCCAGATACGGCAATATGATCGAATTCGGAATTGTCGATCCGGCCAAAGTCTCCCGCTCGGCCATTCAGAACGCGGCATCAGTTGCGGCCCTTGTCCTTACCACCGAAGCGCTTGTTGCCGACAAACCGGAGAAGCCGGAAGCTGGCGCAGGTGCCGGAATGCCCGGAGGCATGGACCCATCGATGATGGGAATGTAAATCGCAAATAAATTTGCGAAATCAAAATTAAAAACTTAAAACTCAAAACTCTGGTAAAGCAAAAAGCCCCGGCGTAAACCGCGGGCTTTTTGCTTGGATAGCACTATTTAGATAACTATACTTTTATCCAATTCCATCGCTGGGGTCTTGATCACCTCAAAATCATCCTCGATTGTCATGCGTTTTCCCTCAAGTTTGACTACTGCATCCCGGCTTATTATTCGATCATTAAAGATTGATTTCACATAAAATTTTTCGATAGCGCCTGTTTCGTTGTGAAAGGTGTAGTCATAAACTTTTCCAATCAATTTGCCGGATTTTGTTCTGACGATCTGTCCGACACCAAACATTCGGTCTTTAATCGCTTCAAAAACGCGAATTGATTCTTTGATTGGCACGGGGGAATTGTCATCGACAACCAGCACAGAACCTGAAGTAAATTCCTGAATGTCCGAGACGCTAATTGCTTTTTTTTCATCGAAAAAGAATGCTCCCTCACGCATGATGACGGCTTTGACTGAGAGATCGCTTTTTTGAATTACAATATCCAAAACTCGGCCAAGCTTTTGGTAGCCTCGCATTTCATAAACAGGAGAATGGAGTATTTGAGTGTACCTAACAATCACGTTCCCTCCGGGAATGACGAATTTCAAATTTCAAACAAAATGTTTAATGACCAAATTTTTGAACTTCTAATTTGTCATTTTATTTGTCATTTGTCATTCGGATTTTGATATTAGAAAGAGATTAGCCTCTTTCAACATAGCTTCCATCACGTGTATCTACTACAATTATATCACCAACATTGATAAAAAGTGGAGTATCAACGGAATTTCCGGTTTCAATAGTAACTTTTTTTGTCGCAGCGCCGGCGGTGTTGCCCCGAACAGAGGGCGGAGCTTCGGTCACCGCAAATTTGAGTTTGATTGGCAGGTCAATATTTATTGGAGAGCCATTAAAATAGAGAATATCAACTTCTGAATTTTC
Organism: Patescibacteria group bacterium; assembly: GCA_041674405.1. Classification (NCBI taxonomy): domain Bacteria; species Patescibacteria group bacterium. The sequence continues at coordinate 147,436 of JBAYVT010000004.1, forward strand.
GCTCATAAAATGAATCTGGTTGCCAATTTGGGGAAGTGCGATCGTAAATTGATCATAGGTTGAATTATCCATAAAATTGGCATTGGAATCATCTGCATAGAGAAAAGTCGCTTTTTTCTTTTCGAGGTTGGCTTCATCTAATTTTTCAGCGCCCTGAAATGTTTTATCAAGCACGGCGCCGGATTTTAGGTTTTTGATTTTAATTTTAACGACCGATCCACCTCTGCCCATTTTTGATTGGGAGTATGACAAAACCTCATAAGGATCGCCCATATATGTAAGTTTGGTACCAGATTTTAGATCTGTAATTGAAAGCATAGCTTGATATCAAGTATAAAGTAACATGTATCAATCTTGATTCTTGATACTTAATTCTTGATCCTGGTTGAATTATTTAATTGTAAATGGTAGCAGTGCCAAATGTCTTGCGCGTTTGATGGCAACTGTCATCCAGCGCTGATGCTTGGCGCAATTGCCGTTTCTGCCGGCGGAATCAATTTTATTCCATCGGTTGAGATAACGAGAAAGAGTAGCAACATCTTTGTAATCGATCTCGGCTACCTTGGCTTTGCAAAAATTACATTTTTTTCTCATTGGTCTGAAGTCTTTTGCCATTTGTTTCCTTTAGCTTCTAGCTGTCAGCTTCTAGCTGTCAGCTTATCTTGTTATTTTTTATGCTCTGCAAGCTCGACAGCTGATCGCTGCAAGCTTTAGAATGGTATCTCTTCTATGTCGATTTCTTCCATATCGTCTGCTGAATTTGCTGGCTTGTCTGCCTTGCCTTTGCTGTCAGACGGTGCGATGTCATCTACAGGGTTTGAATCCTTGGGCACATAAGTGCTTCCATCTCCGCGGCTGGAAAGTGCAATTACCAGGTCGGCGATGATCTCTGTTTTGTATCTTTTTACGCCATCTTGCCCTTCCCAGTTTCTGGTTTGAAGGCGGCCTTCAACATAAGCGGGGGCACCTTTCTTCAAAATCTGTGTTAGGTTTTCGGCTTGTTTACCCCAGACGACGATGTCATGGTATTCGGTAGCTTCACCAGCTTCGCCATCCTTACTGGTCCAGCGCCTATTTGTTGCTACAGTAAAGTTTGTTACTGCTTGGCCATTTGGCGTGTATCTCATCTCTGGATCGCGTGTTAAATTTCCAATAATCTGTGCTCGATTTAGATTTAACATTTTATCCTCCCACCGCATTGCGGTTAATAATTAGAGGTCGTCGCCGAGAATGTCGTCGAGCTCTTTATCGAGCTTGGCGAGCCTATCGGCTTCATCTTCTACATTATCACTTTTTACCGCTTTTGTTTTAACTTTTCCGACCGCGGCTTCGGCCTTGGCCGAGACGGGTGGTTTGTCGGATGTCTTGGTAGAAGCTGTTTTGGCCGTAGGTTTTTTCGGAGTTTCTTTCTTTATTTTCTTCTCTTCTTTTTTAACCTCTCCCGCTTCCTCTTTCACTTCCTCTGTTTTTTTTGCGCGAGGCTTTCGTGCCTTTTTCTCTTCAGCCTTCACTTCCTCTTTAACTTTCAGCTCTTCTGCAGGCTTTTCTTCGGCTGCTTCTTCCGCTGGCAATTCTTCCTCTGTCTTGGTTTCTTCCGATTCCTCTTCAATTTTTTCTTCATCGCGCTTAGCCATGAGGTCGTAACTTTCTTCGGTTTCGCCCTCAATTGCCTCAAAGCTCTTCTCACCGCCGACAACTTCCTCAATTTCTTCTGTTTCGGCAATATCCTCAGCAGTCAAAGTGAGTTCTTCTTTGCCAAAGTCGCGCACGATTGTTAAATGCCGCAAAATTTCCGGTGCATGCATAATATCTTTTTCAATCTCGCGCAAATTCTCGGGTTCAAGCTCAAAATTGAGAGTAATGTAGGTTGCAAACTGCTGCTTCTTTATTGGATAGGCAAGTTTGCGTCTGCCCCAACTCTCTTCCTTAAGCACTTTTCCTTTGGCATCGGCAATATAGCCGTTCACCTTGCCGGACACCTTGTTGATGTCTCCCTCTGGAACATCATCAGAAATCAAATACGTAAGCTCGTATTGTCGCATAAATCTCCTTGTTTCTATCGCTTTCTTGGCACCCTTGATCCCATGAGATGGGAGGGTTCCCCTAAGGGGAAAAAGCTGTGTTGTTAAGAACAGATGTTCGCCATGAACTTCCTAGGATCCCGTCCGATCCCTCCACTCGAAAGTTCATGGCGCCTTATCCGTTCTCGATAAGCATGCTCATACTAGCAAGTTTGATCGTGTTTGTCAATGCTTTAGCGGAGATATTTTATGTAACAAAATTTTCATGGTGAGCGAGGATTTTTTTCATTTCAATGTCAATATCGCCGCCATCGATCAGCGATTTGGCAGCTGCGAGATAGGGAAATTGCTCGGCAATCATTTTCTTCGGCATCTTCTTATGTACGGCCGAATAAATCGAGCTTACATTTGTAATGCATTCGGAAACGCCTTCGGTAACCTTCTTTCTTGATTCCTCAAGGCTAAATTTCTTGCCCATGAAGTGCCCGAGGGCGAAGTTGCGGCTTGAGTCAGATTCGCAGAGCTTAAGGTCAGCTTCGATGATGCGAAAAACCTTGGATCCGATGCGATGGATTTCCTTTGATGCACCCAATTCTCGCGCCAGCAGTTTAGCTTCCTGTCCGATGGCAGAAAAAGTAATTGCAATCGTGGAGACCGGTGGTTTACGATGCATCATACGCTCGAAATAGCCGTATACAAAACCCTGTTCGAATGAAGCGATCGTGCGTAGCGCATTGTGAATGTTGACGCCAAAAACATCGCTTGAGCAGGTCGGCCAGATATTTGAACCAGAGAAAAGTTTTGCGAAATCATATGCTACAGATTTGTTTCTTGGGTGATGGACGACGATCATGCCAGCAGGAGCCTTGTCGGCGAGATCTTTGGCAAATCCAGCTCCGGTGAATTGGATAACCCGCGCCTTTGGATATACTTTACGCGCGACGTCGGTAGGGGTGGTGAGATCGGGAAGCATGCCTTTTTGAATCAAAACTAACGTGGAATGGTTGGAATAATTTAGCCGCTCAAGCGTACCGGCAATCCCGCTCATCGAGCTTGAAATAATCACAAAATCATAATTTTTCGAGTTCAGCTTAGGCTCAAGCGATAATTTCAGATTTTTTGGGAATTTGTGGTTGGCAAGGAAGGGATAGCGATCACTTTTTCCGATTTTTTGCCAATGTTTGATCAAATTTTTGTCAATATCCCAAAGCGTAATATCGTGCCTGTTGCGTGCAAGTACAAGTGCAAGTGCTGTACCGAATCCTCCCGCCCCCATAATGGCAATTTTTTTCATGAGTTTATAATACTTGTTAATTATTGCTGTGTAAACGCGAGCTGAAACACGAGACCCCAGCCGGGGATGGCTGGGGCTCGAATCTTGAAGCGTAGAGCGGGGATGCCCTAAGCGCTGAGTAATGCTACTATGTCCAGTTCGTCGGTGTCGACGAAGATCTCTGCCTCGCTGACTTCGGAGGGTTCGGGGACGAAACCAAGCTTGTCGCCAAGCTCGGCGTAATACTTCATGTCAGCCAGCCTGACTTTGGCTCCTCTTGAGGCGTGTTCGGCAGCGCCCTCGAGGTCGTACGCATCCATAATGGTCTCCACCACGCAGGCAGGAACCCTAGGATTACCATCTTCGTCGTACCCGAAATGCCAGTTGACTCCACTCTTGATCTGCTCCCCCTCTTTGTGCGGTAGCTTCACCGGGCCGCAGCACACGAGTCTGAAGTCCATTTCGGGATGTTCCTTGAGAATCCTGCGGTCGAAGTTGGCCGGGGTAGCCGTATCGATGAATACGGTGCCAGGCTTGTAGTTCAGGCAGTTCTCAAGGGTGATGATGGGCTTGTCGGAGTTGGTGACGAGTATGACGATGTCGGCATCGAACCCGTCTCGGGGATCGGTAGAGATGCGGGTGGTTTTGGCAAAACCACGTAGCTTCTCTTCGTTGCGGCCTATGGCAGTCACCTGCGCGCAGACCGATTCCAGGTAGGTCGTTGTGATCCGGCCGATAAAGCCGGAGGCGCCATAAATGGCAGCCTTAGCCATGTTCAGAGGCACCCTGGTTTTTTGCCCGGCGGCGCGTACTGTAGTGACAGAGGTGTATGCCGCGCCGTTCTCAATGGTACTGCCCAGGTTGCGTTTGTTGGTCCATGC